>JACQTO010000160.1 GCA_016210745.1 Betaproteobacteria bacterium | reverse complement strand
TGATCGCGACGCTGAATCTGAACGGCGATTACGCCTCGGACGAGTTGGCGGCGCAGGTCGGCGGAATCGGCATCGCCCCGGGGGCCAACATGTCCGATACGGTGGCGAACTTCGAGGCGACCCACGGCACCGCGCCCAAGTACGCCGGACAGGACAAAGTCAATCCCGGATCGCTGATCCTCTCGGCGGAAATGATGCTGCGCCACATGGGCTGGGTCGAGGCTGCCGACCTCGTCATCAAGTCGATGGAGGCTGCCATCTCGGCCAAAGTGGTGACCTACGATTTTGCGCGCCTTATGCCCGGCGCCACCGAGGTGTCCTGCTCCAAGTTCGGGCAGGCGATGATCGATCGTATGTAGTGCCGGCTGAAGGGTAACGCGGTGCCGCCCGGAGGAGTCCGGGCGGCGCGGAAGCTGCCTTCCTGATCCAAACGAACCTAGACCAGCGGGGTTGGTTTTGCCGTTAATACAATCTCAGCCTTTTGGTTCAGTTGCTTTGCAACTGAACCAAAAGGCTGAGACGTATTTAAACGCCAATTTCCGCCAAGCCCGCCAACGCTCGCTATCAGGCAGCTACCGCAGAGCCCGGAGGCCCTGAATCATAGTCCCCGGGCGCACGCCCTTCGCCGCAAACCACCCCTTGGTCATCTCCAGCGCATAGAGCGCCGGTCTTGCCGCGCAGTGCGACTGTTCCGAATGCGGCTGCATCTCTGCGATATTGATGATCTGCCCCTTGGCATCGAGGAACGCGACCGAGAGGGGAATGAGAGTGTTCTTCATCCACATGCAGTGCTGACTCTCCTCGGGGAAGATGAACAGCATGCCCTGATTCGGCCCGAGCGACTCGCGGTGCATCAACCCGCGCGCGCGGCTCTCGAAGGTGTTGGCAACCTCGGCGCGGATCACGTGAATGCCGGCATTGAGTTTCGCGGCCGGCAACTGCGCCGCGGCGCTCTGCATGGCGATCAATGCAACGAACAGCGCGCGAAGTGCGAATCTCATCGTGGTCTATTCCGGGCAGAATGAAAAAAGGCAGGGAATCCCCTGCCTTTATTTTTCTACAGACGGATTACTTCTTCTCTTCTTTTTTCGCTTCTTTCTTCGCTACTTTCTTCACCGCTTTCTTCTCGGTCGCCGCTTTCTTCTCGGCTTTCTTTTCAACTTTCTTTTCGTCTTTCTTCATCTCGTCAGCGGCTACCGCATTCACGGTCACGCCGGCAAAGATCGCGGCCAAAAGGATCGCTATCAACTTCTGCATTTTTTCCTCGCTCTAGAATGGAGTTGTAGTTACGACCAGTCGCCAAAGACCGGTCCCCCGCATTAACGCGCCGGCCTTGGCAAAGGTTGACAGGGAGCAGTCATTGCCAGGGAAAGGCTCGGCCCAAGATCCGAGCTCTTCCCGCTTATTTCTTAATAGATTCAGTCGGTAAGCAGACGCAGGCCCTACGCTAGCGTATGATCCCGGCCTTCCCGGCGCTGTCGCGCCGGGGTAAAGCCATCCGTGCAAGCGGCCTTTCTTCTTATTGTGCTCGTCGGACCACTGCCCGCGTTGCCAGCACGGATAAAACGCCGGCGCCGGTATCTGAGCGCCGAGAATACTGCTGTCAGGGCGCCTGTATGTTCGAGGCTTGCTTGCCTTTCGGACCCTGCGTGACCTCGAACTGTACTTTCTGCCCTTCCTTGAGCGTCTTGAACCCGGCCATCTGGATCGCGGAGAAATGCGCGAACAAATCCTCGCCGCCGTCGTCCGGAGTAATGAAGCCGTACCCCTTGGCATCGTTAAACCACTTCACAGTACCCGTTGGCATAGACCCTTCCTGAAAATAAACACCGGGATATCCCGGAACCATGCCTGCACATCAACGCAGCATTAGGACTCGCGACCCGCACACCGCTTGAGAACAAACACAGAACGGCTTTTACCTTCTTTGCCAGAAATCGTCAAGTCGTGGGGGACCACGTCAACGGCCCTGCTATTGGGCGCGTTTCTTCGGTGTAAGTACGGCATTAGTACGGTTGCAGTCGGCCGGGACAACCATTAGATTAGAGGGAGGGCGCCCCCCGGTAATCCAGTGCAATCGGCTGGCCGAGTTCCGGTCGCGGCTTGGGATAGGGAAATAACGCGGCATTTTGCGGTCTAAGGGGCATCTGGGGCGCAGAATGTGGCTCTATTGGCAGGTATGGCAACCCCGACGAGAGAAGGAACAGTACTTGAAACGAAAAAAAGCAGGGTTAAGCCCCCGCCTCTTTTCAAAGTGCTTCTCCTCAATGACGACTACACTCCCATGGAGTTCGTGGTCGTGGTGCTGCAAAGCTTCTTCGCCCTGAGCCGCGAAAAGGCGACACAGATTATGCTCAAGGTCCATCGCGAGGGAATGGGTGTTTGTGGGGTTTATCCCAGGGATATTGCTACGACCAAGGTCGAACAGGTTGTATCCTACGCACGCAAGCACCAGCACCCGTTGCAGTGCGTGATGGAGGAAAATTGAGGGTCGCATGAAGGCCCCGGACACGAGGACGAATCGACAATGATTGCGCAGGAACTAGAAGTCAGTCTGCACTTGGCCTTCGTTGAAGCGCGCCAGAAACGGCACGAGTTCATAACGGTTGAACACCTGCTTCAGGCGCTGCTCGACAACCCGACCGCCGCCGAAGTGCTGCGCGCCTGCGCCGCCAGCATCGAGGAACTTCGAAAAGCGCTCGCCGACTTCATCGCCGCACATACGCCGACTGTCGCCGGATCGCATGAGATCGATACCCAGCCAACGCTCGGTTTCCAGCGCGTAATCCAGCGGGCCATCCTGCACGTCCAGTCATCCGGCAAGAAGGAAGTCACCGGCGCCAATGTGCTGGTCGCCATTTTCGGCGAAAAGGATTCGCACGCGGTCTATTTCCTGCACCAGCAGGGAGTGACGCGGCTCGACGTGGTGAACTACATTTCCCACGGGATTACGAAGCTGCCGGGGAGCAAGGAGAACAAGGGGGAACAGGATCAGGAGAGCCAAAGCGATGAGCAGCAGACCGGCGGCGCGCTCGAGAGCTATACCACCAACCTGAACGCACAGGCGCTGGCGGGCAAGATCGATCCGCTGATCGGACGCGAGCGCGAGCTCGAGCGGCTCATACAGACGCTGTGTCGCCGCCGCAAGAACAACCCGCTATTGGTGGGCGAGGCCGGTGTCGGCAAGACGGCAATCGCCGAAGGGCTTGCGCGCAATATCGTCGAAGGCCAGGTTCCCGAAGTGCTCTCGCGCTGCCAGGTCTACGCCCTCGACATGGGGGCGTTGCTCGCCGGCACCAAATACCGTGGCGATTTCGAGCAGCGCCTCAAGGCGGTGCTCAAGCAGTTGATCGACAGTCCCAACGCGATATTGTTCATCGACGAAATCCACACGCTCATAGGCGCGGGCGCGGCGTCGGGCGGAACGCTCGATGCGTCCAACCTGCTCAAGCCCGCACTTTCCTCGGGCGCGCTGAAGTGCATCGGCGCCACGACCTACAACGAGTACCGCGGCGTATTCGAAAAAGACCATGCGCTGTCGCGCCGTTTCCAGAAGATCGAAGTCCCCGAGCCCTCGGTCGAGGAAACGATCCTGATCCTGCGCGGCCTGAAATCGCGCTTCGAGTCGCACCATGGCGTGAAGTACAGCGGCAGCGCCCTCTCCGCGGCTGCCGAACTCTCGGCCCGCTACATCACCGACCGGCATCTGCCTGACAAGTCGATCGACGTCATCGACGAGGCCGGCGCGGCGCAGAAGATCCTACCCAAGTCGAAGCAGAAGAAGGTGATCGGCAAGTCCGAGATCGAGGAGATAATCGCCAAGATCGCGCGGATCCCGCCGCAAAGCGTGTCGCACGACGACCGCAGTGCCCTCAAGAATCTCGATCGCGACCTGAAGGCGGTGGTGTTCGGCCAGGACAAGGCGATCGAGGCGCTGGTTTCGGCGATTCGCACCGCGCGCTCCGGTCTCGGCAATCCGCAGAAGCCGATCGGAAGTTTCCTTTTCTCCGGTCCGACCGGCGTCGGCAAGACCGAGGTTGCCCGGCAGCTCGCGTACTGCATGGGCATCGAGCTGCACCGCTTCGACATGTCCGAGTACATGGAGCGGCACGCGGTGTCGCGCCTGATCGGCGCACCGCCCGGATACATCGGCTTCGACCAGGGGGGGCTGCTCACCGAGGCCATCACCAAGCACCCGTAC
>JACQTO010000159.1 GCA_016210745.1 Betaproteobacteria bacterium | reverse complement strand
GGTAATGATTGCCGTGCGCGCCCAGTCCCTGGGTCTTCACGTTCTCGCCCAGCGTGATGAACTTGTCGTAGAGCTTCGTGTAATCGCGACGCACCACCGCGAGCTTGTGCATGGTCTTTCCGGGGATCGCCTCGCACTCGCCCTTGTACCAGTCCTTCACGTGCGGCTGGGTGATCTCGTCCGCCGAATCGTGCGCGAGCGGCGTCGCGACGACGTCGATCTGCGGCTCGGGCAGGTACTTCCGGGCCGCTTCGCTCGTCACTCTGGCCAGTTCCTTGAAGATGTCCCAGTCCGTCTTGGATTCCCAGACCGGCGCGATCGCAGCCGACAGCGGATGAATGAACGAATGCATGTCCGTGCTGTTCAGGTCCGCTTTCTCGTACCAGGACGCCGCTGGCAGAACGATGTCCGAATACAGAGCCGACGAATCCATGCGGAAATTAAGGTCCACCACGAGATCCATCTTCCCTTTCGGCGCAATCTCGTGCCACTGCACTTCCTTCGGGTGCTCGTCGGCATCCTTGCCGATGGCGTTCGAATGCGTGCCGAGGTAGTGCTTCAGGGCGTACTCATGGCCCTTCATGCTGCCCATGATGGCGTTGCCGCGCCAGATGTACCAAACCCGCGGATGGTTCTCTTCTGCCTCCGGGTCCGCGACCGAATATTGCAGCTGCTTCGACTTCAGCTTTTCGAGCACGTAATTCGTGATGCCCGCATCGTCCTTTGCTCCCTTGGCGACCGCCTCCTTGCCCAGTTCCAAAGTGTTCTGCTTGAACTGCGGATAAAAAGGCATCCAGCCATTGCGCACCGCCATCAGGATGGTGTCTGCGGTGTGTTTGCCGGTCAACTCGTTCTTCGGCACCGTGTTGTAACGGGAGTACTGCCCGTCGTAGCGGTACTGGCAAGTGTTGATGTAATGCCACAGCGGCGCCTGCTGCAGCCGGGGGGCTCCGCTCCAGTCCCTGGCGAAGGCTAGCGTGCTCCAGGAATCCTGCGGCGCGAGTTTTTCCTGCCCCACGTAATGGTTCAGGCCGCCGCCGTT
This sequence comes from Betaproteobacteria bacterium, assembly GCA_016210745.1. GTDB lineage: Bacteria > Pseudomonadota > Gammaproteobacteria > Burkholderiales > SG8-39 > JACQTO01. Next base: position 6,765 of record JACQTO010000159.1, on the reverse strand, counting down.
CTTGCCGACGCAGCCCGATAGCATGAGCGCCATGGCCCCGGCGCGGTACATCAGATTGGCGTGGTACCAGTGGTTGATGCCCGCGCCGATGATGATCATGCACTTGCCTTCGGTCGCGGCCGCGGTATTGGCCCATTCCCTTGAGAACTGGAGTACGGTCTTGGAGTCCACACCGGTGTGCAGTTCCTGCCAGGCCGGTGTGTAGGCAGCATCCTGGTCCGTATAATCCTTCGGGTAATCGCCGGGAAGGCCGCGGCCCACGCCATATTGAGCCATGATCAAGTCGTAGACGGTGGCCACGGCGACCTTTCCGCGCACCGTCTCGATGTACTTGACCGGCACGCCCCGCAGCGCTTTCTTGTTCAGGCCGAATTCCGTGAACTCGGTGCTGAGCACGCCATCGTTATTCTCGAGCAGCGTCAGCGCCGGATCGTAGGGGTTGTCATCGACGGAATTCTCCAGCTTCATGTTCCACTTGCCGGTTTCCTTTCCGTGGCGATGCCCCATGGCCCCTTTAGGCACCACGAGGTTTCCGGATTTCTCATCGATATTGAGGAACTTCCAGTCGCCGTTCTCGATATCCTTGAACTGTGCAAGCTCGTTGGCGCGCAGCAGGCGGCCCGGCTTGTAGTGATCGCCTTCCGGGTTGAGCACAACCAGATAAGGGCTGTCCGTGTACTGCTTGCCGTATTTCAGGAAGTAGGGCGTCTGCTTTTCGTGGTGAAACTCCTTCAGGATGACGTGCGAAACGGCCATCCAGAACGCGCCGTCGCTGCCCGCATGGAGCGGCACCCATTGGTCGGCGTACTTGCAGACCTGGCTGAAGTCGGGCGAGAACACCACCGCCTTGGTGCCGTTGTGCCGCGATTCGGCGAAGAAATGGCAGTCGGGCGTGCGGGTCATGTTCAGGCAGGCGCCCATGTCGGCGACCATTTTGGCGTTATACCAATCGGCGCTCTCGCAAACGTCGGTCTGCTCGCCCCAGATTTCCGGGAAAGCGGTGGGAAGGTCGCAGTACCAGTCGTAGAAGCTCAGGTTCACGCCGCCGAAAAGCTGGAGAAACCGGGCGCCAGCCGCGTAGCTGAGCATGGACATCGCGGGGATTGGCGAGAAACCGATGACGCGGTCCGGGCCGTACTTCTTCGCGGTATGAATGTTGGCGGCGGCCATGAGCTCGAGGGCCTCGTCCCAGGTCGTCCGTCTGAAGCCGCCCTTGCCGCGGGCGTTCTGGTAGGCCTTGCGCTTCTCGGAGTTATTTTGCAGAGACTCCCACGCCTTGAGCGGGTCCCCGGTCTTTTCCTTTTCCGCACGGAAGGCGTCAATGAGGGCGCCCCGAATCAACGGGTACTTGATCCGCAGCGGACTGTATAGATACCAAGAGAAGGAAATCCCGCGTTGACACCCGCGCGGTTCGTACGGGGGAAGAGAATCCTCCAGCAGCGGATAATCCAATAGATGAGTCTCCCAAACCACGTTGCCGTCCTTGACATGTATCTGCCAGGTGCAACCGCCCGTGCAATTAAACCCGAGGGTGCTTCTGACGATCCGGTCATGCTGGAATCGATTCCGGTAAAACTCTTCCCATTTGCGAGTTTCTGGAGAAATGATGTCTTTGATCCAGCCCATGTGATTGCCCCTGTCGTTTCTCTGTTGCAGCGGTTTCTCTGCCACCGCGGATCCGAACGATTACTCAGATTTCATCTGCCGGTCGTAGATATCCTGGTTCACGCACCGGTTCTTCCTGCGCCGTCCGGCGAGCGAGAAGATTCCAACCAGCACGATGACCCCACCGATGCCCGCGGTGAACATCCGCAAACCTGTTTGCCTGGGCATTTGTCGGGAGTGCTCCTTCTCGACATGCTGCAAGAACCCGACCAACGCCGCGATCTCTTTCTCAGTGAGATCCTTTCCTTGGTAGGCAGCCTGCATCACGGGAAAGGGAGCATTTGCAATAACCGATTGGAGCCCCTGTTTGCCCATGCGCGAGAAGGCCAGGGTCAGCTCGGCAGCCAAGACTCCTCCGCTGGCAACCTTGTCGCTTTGCACGTCGTGGCAGGCGATGCAGGAGGAACCGCCGTTGGCGAAACGAACCTTGCCTTCGAACAGATCCTGGCCCAATTGGATTTCATCGGGGGGGGACTCGGCTGCGGATGCCGTCTGCGCGGAGGGCGCCGCGGCTTCACCGCTCGCGGTCGGGCTGCCCGCCGATTCCTTCTCCAGATAGGCGACAAGGGCCTCGGCGTCCTTCTTGGGTAGCCCAAGATTGGGCATGGTCGGCTTCAGACCCGCTTTCGCCGGATCGAGCACGGCTGCAATGGTCGCATCCTTGCCGCGCTTCGCGACGACGCCCTTGAGGTCCGGCCCCACTTTGGGACCTCCGCCGAGGTTGTGGCACGCGGCACACTTGGTCTCGAAGAGCGTCTTGCCCTCCTGTGCCGATGCAGGCGTTGCGCCACCGGCAGAAAATGCTGCGATCAGCAGCGAGCCGATCATACCCCGCCAGCATCGCGATATCGCCACTGGATGCGAAAGCGTTCGCGTTTGCCGCGATTGTTGTTGCATATGTGCCTCCTCAAGACTTGGCTAGACGTGCGCCCGCGTCCGATGTGCCGAGACCCGCCACCACTCCCCGCGGCGACGACAGAATTTACTGCCTCGTCGCGAACAACGCAATGCATTCCGCGGCGAAATTTGGTGTTACCTATTTTTCTCCGAATCGATGCACGCGCGTTCGCTCGAGCGAGCGCGCATGCATGGCTTGAACCAGACGCCACGCGGCCATCCGCAGCCCTTGTACTCCCGCAGGGGCCTACCCCTAAAGGAGTAGACGCGATGCATTTCGAGCGCTCTCGCGGTATTTTCAGCACCCCCGCGCCCGCGTAGAGTCAGCCACCGAGTTCATTACGAGCGGAGGCTGTGGACATGGCATCGCAGAATTACAAGGCCTGGTCGGTCGTGACTTCGAGTACGACGGCGTTCACGGTGTGCTTCATGGTCTGGATGATGTTTGCCGTGATCGGCATTCCCATCAAACAGACCCTGGGCCTGAACGAAACCCAGTTTGGCGTTTTGGTGGCGCTTCCCGTGCTCACCGGATCGCTGATACGTCTGCCGCTGGGAATGTGGACAGACAAATTCGGCGGTCGCATCGTATTTTTCATCCTGATGCTCTCGACCGTGATCCCCATCTGGCTGATTTCCAAAGGCACCGAGTACTGGCATTACCTCGTGACCGGCTTGTTCGTCGGGGTCGCGGGCGGTTCCTTCACCGTAGGCATCGCTTACTGCGCGCGCTGGTTTCCCCGCAATCGCCAGGGTCTGGCCATGGGGATCTTCGGCGTAGGCAACACCGGCGCAGCGGTGAACAAATTGGTGGCCCCGTCCATCGTGGTCGCTTTCGGCTGGGCGATGGTGCCGCAAATCTACGCCGTGATGATGCTCGTCACGGCCATTGCCTTCTGGTTCTTCAGCTATACCGACGGCGAACACACGGCAGGTTCGTCCGCGGTCACCGTCAAGGAACAGTTGAGCGCGCTCAAGGATCCGAGGGTATGGCGCTACAGCCAGTACTATTCCATCGTTTTCGGCGGCTACGTGGCGCTGTCGCTGTGGATGACCAAGTACTACATTTCGGAGTACGGCTTCGACATCCAGACCGCGGCGCTGCTGGCGGCCGGTTTCAGCATACCCGGCGGTGTTCTGCGCGCGATCGGCGGCTACTACTCAGACAAGTTCGGCGCGCATACGGTCACCTGGTGGGTGCTCTGGGTCGGGCTGGTGTGCCTGTTCTTCCTGTCATATCCGCAGACTGATCTCACCATACAGACCGTCACCGGACCAAAGACCTTTCATCTTGGGCTCAACGCGACGGTGTTCACCATCATCATGTTCACCATGGGCATCGCATTTGCCATCGGCAAGGCCTCGGTGTTCAAGTACATCTCCGACGACTACCCGCACAACATCGGGGTGATCTCCGGGATCGTGGGTCTGGCGGGCGGCTTGGGCGGTTTCATCCTGCCCATCATGTTCGGCGCCCTGGTGGATATCACGGGAATACGCTCCTCGGCCTTCATGCTGATGTTCGGCATCGTCTGGGTGTCCTTGATGTGGATGTATTTCACCGAGGTGCGTCCGATGAGCGAGGCGGAGAGCCGCAGGCACCCCGAGCCGATCCACTACACCTGATACCAAGCGGCAGCCGAGCAGGAGATGGCTTCTCACATCCTCACCCGTTGGGATCCCGAGGACCCCGTCTTCTGGGAGAAGCAGGGCCGGGAAATCGCCAACCGGAATCTGTGGATATCCATACCTTCGTTGTCGCTCGCATTCGCGGTGTGGATGGTGTGGAGCGTCGTCGTCGTGAACCTGCCCAACGCCGGGTTCAGCTTCACGACCGAGGAACTGTTCTGGCTCTCCGCGCTGCCCGCGCTGTGCGGCGCCACGCTGCGCAGTTTCTACTCGTTCATGGTGCCGATCTTCGGCGGCCGGCGCTGGACGGCGATCTCCACGGTCTCGCTGCTGTTGCCTACGCTGGGGATGGCGTTCGCCGTTCGGGATCCCTCGACCGGCTACCCGACGTTCGTGATTCTCGCGCTCCTGTGCGGGTTCGGCGGCGGCAATTTCGCATCCAGCATGGCGAACATCAACTTCTTTTTTCCGAAGGTGCAGAAAGGAACCGCTCTCGGTCTCAACGCCGGCCTTGGGAACCTCGGAGTATCGCTGGCCCAGTTTGTGGTGCCTCTGGTGATAACGGCCGGCATGTTCGGCTCGCTTGGCGGCGAGCCGCAGATCTGGATGAGGGGCGCGGAAGCCAAGCAGATGTGGTTGCAGAATGCCGGGCTCATCTGGGTCCCGTTCATCGCCATCTTCGCCCTCGCCGCGTGGTTTGGCATGCACGACTTGGCGACTGCCAAGGCGCCGTTTTCGGATCAGATCGGAACCCTCAAGAGCAAGCACAACTGGATCATGTGCTGGCTTTACCTCGGGACGTTCGGTTCGTTCATCGGCTATTCGGCGGGATTCCCGCTGCTCATCAAGAGCCAGTTCCCGCAAGTCGATGCGTTGACTTATGCCTGGCTGGGTCCCCTGATGGGGGCGCTCATCAGGCCGCTCGGCGGCTGGCTTTCCGATCGGCTCGGCGGAGCCAAGGTGACGTTCTGGAATTTCATCGCCATGGCAGCGGGGGTCATCGGTGTCCTCGCCTTCCTGCCGCACGATGGGCAAGGGGGCAACTTCTATGGATTCCTCGCCATGTTCATGCTGCTGTTCCTGACAGCCGGCATCGGCAACGGCTCGACCTTCCGGATGATTCCGGTGATATTCCTGAACCAACGCCAGCGCGAGGCGGCCGGCCGCGGCAGGCAAGCCGAGGAGCAGGCCATCGGCGAGGCCAACAGGGAAGCGGCCACAGTGCTCGGATTCGCCTCGGCGATCGGCGCCTACGGAGGATTCTTCATTCCGATGGGCTACGGCACGTCGATCTCGATGACCGGGGGACCGGCCGCCGCGCTGTATGGATTCATCGTCTTCTACGTGACTTGCATCGCGATGACCTGGTGGTACTACCTGCAGCGCAGCGCTGAAATGCCTTGCTGAAAGCACGCGCGCTTCGTTCGCTGAACTGACTTACTGAAATGCGGAGGATTGAATCATGACCAACAAGCGGGAGCAGCGGGGTTCGGTAGGAACCGGCGCCGCAGTATCAGGAGGCGCCGTCGGCCATAGTTCCGCCGATATCGCCGAGTGGAATGTCGAGGACAATGCCTTTTGGGAATCGAAGGGCATGCGCATCGCCAACCGCAACCTGTGGATCTCGATCCCCAACTTGCTGTGCGGCTTCGCCGTGTGGGCGATGTGGGGCATCATCACGGTGCAGATGCTCAATCTCGGCTTTCCCTTCACCGCGGCCGATATGTTCACGCTGACCGCGATTTCCGGGTTGATGGGCGCGACCATGCGCATTCCGGCGTCGTTTTTCATACGCCTTTGCGGCGGGCGCAACACGATCTTTCTGACCTCGGCGCTCCTGATCATCCCCGCTTTCGGAACAGGCATCGCGTTGCTCGACAAGACCACGCCACTGTGGGTATTCCAGTTGTGGGCGTTCCTGTCCGGCATCGGCGGCGGCAATTTCGCCTGCTCCATGTCCAATATCACCGGCTTTTTCCCCAAACGGCTGCAGGGCACGGCGCTGGGGCTCAACGCGGGGCTGGGCAACTTCGGCGTCACCACGATGCAGGTGCTCATTCCGCTGGTGATGACCGTCGGCGTCTTCGGGGCCATGGCCGGTATGCCGATGACCTTGTTGAAGGACAGCGGCTGGATCCTCGGCAAGATCACCGCCGGAACGCCCACCTTTATCCAGAACGCCGGCTTCGTCTGGGCGGCGATCCTGGTGCCGCTGGTTATCGCGGCCTGGTTCGGCATGAATAACCTGCTCCCGCTGTCACCCAACTACGGCGGCACGCTATTCGCCTTTTCAAAAATACTGTACCTGTGGGGACTGACCTGCCTTGTCGGCGGTCTGGGTCTTTACCTGTACCTGCCGGCCCCCACCGGCCTCGGCCTGCTCAACATGTGGGTGGCGCTGCCGCTGATCATGATCGCCACTCTGTTCGTGATGAAGCTCGCCGCCTTCGGCGAAATGAAGGGCAATATCGCCAAACAGTTCGAGATCTTCAAGAATAAACACACCTGGTCGATGACAGCCCTGTACATCGTAACCTTCGGATCGTTCATCGGCTTCTCGATGGCGCTGCCGCT
>JACQTO010000170.1 GCA_016210745.1 Betaproteobacteria bacterium | reverse complement strand
GGCGATGCCCGATTACCTGAACCGTGAGAGGATCCAGTACTCGAAACAATACGTCGAGCACACCGGGGAGGTCAGGCACGCGATTCTGATCGAGGACGAGGCGCCGCCCATGGTGCCATTCGTCAGGCAATTCCCGTTTCGCGACAATTGCATCTACAATGAACAGGGCGTGACGTGTACCGTTCCCCCGAGGCATTATTTCATGATGGGAGACAACCGGGATAACTCCGCCGACAGCAGGGTGTGGGGATTCGTGCCCGAGGAGAATATCGTCGGCAAGGCGTTTTTCATTTGGTTCAACTTCAACGAACCGAGTCGAATCGGCAGCTTCAAATGAGGGAGAGCGCTATGCACTGCAAACAGCGAGGCGTCACGATGTTCGGTCTTCTGATTGTCGCCATCCTTGTGGTGGTGGCGGCTGTCGGCGCCATGAAAATCGGACCGGCCTACATCGAATACTTCAGCGCGAAAAAGGCGGCGGTGGCCATCGTCGCCAGCGGTGAAGTGCGTAACGCCACCGTTGCCGACATACGCAAGGCATTCGACCGGCGCGCCGGCATCGACAACGTCAACGTCGTCCACGGCAGTGATCTGGAAATCACGAAGGAGGGTGGCGAGGTGGTAATCAGCTTTGCCTATCCGAAGAAGATTCCGCTGTTCGGCAACGTCAGCTTGCTGATCGAATTCGCCGGCAGCAGCAGTCAGAACTGATCCGTCGTTCACCGAATGGATTGGCGGCCTCTCGAGCACGCGATCGGATACGAATTCTCGCGCCCGGAACTGATCTTACGGTCGCTCACCCACCGCAGTTACGGCACGCCGCACAACGAGCGCCTGGAATTTCTCGGCGACAGCGTGCTCAATTGCATCATTGCCGCCGAACTGTATGATCGCTTTGACAAACTCAGCGAAGGGGACCTGACGGTCCACCGTACCAATCTGGTGCGCCAGCAGGCGCTGCACCGGATCGCGCAGGGCCTGGCGCTGGGCGATTTTCTCCTGCTCGGCGAGGGCGAGCTGAAGAGCGGCGGCCACACGCGTCCTTCCATCCTCGCCGATGCCCTCGAGGCTTTGATCGGGGCGGTGTTTCTCGACGGGGGATTCGGCGCGGCGCGCTCCGTGATCCGCGGTCTGTACGCGGACCTGCTTCGCGATCTGGACCCCAAGTCGATCGGCAAGGACCCCAAGACGCTGCTGCAGGAACTGCTTCAGTCGCGCCGCATCGCGCTGCCGAAATACACCGTCATCTCGACCATCGGCGCCGCACATAGCCAGCAGTTTCAGGTCGAATGCACGATCCCGGAGCTCGATATCCGGACTACGGGCAGCGGCGGCAGCCGACGCGTGGCAGAGCAAGAGGCGGCACTGCTCGCGTTCGAGAAGATCGGCAAATGAGCGGCGCGAACCCGCCGGCGCCGTATCGCTGCGGCACCGTGGCCGTAATCGGCCGGCCCAACGTAGGCAAGTCGACGCTGATGAATGCCTTGATTGGGGCAAAGATCAGCATCACCTCGCGCAAGCCGCAGACTACGCGCCACCGCATCAGGGGCGTGCTGACCAAAGCCGACGCGCAGTACGTCTTCCTCGACACGCCCGGGTTCCAGAGCGAGCACCGCAGCGAGCTCAATCGCCTGATGAACCGGGGCGTAGTCCAGGCGATCACGGAGGTGGACTGCGTCTTGTTGGTGCTGGAGGCAGGACGCGCCGGCGAGGCGGAAAACAGGCTGATGAAGCTGGTGGTCGAGGGCATACCGGTGCTCGCAGTGGTCAACAAGATCGACCGGATGCAGCGCGAGGCGCTGCTGCCGTTTCTCCAGCAACTGGGAAAGGAGGCGCGGTTCGCGGAGATCGTGCCCGTGAGCGCCGAGCGGCGCCGGGGTCTGGGCGAGCTGCTGCGCACGCTGCGCAATTACCTTCCGCAGCGTGAAGCAATGTTCCCCGAGGACGAGCTTACCGATCGCAGCGAGCGGTTTCTCGCCGCCGAACTGGTGCGCGAGAAGCTGTTCCGCCTTCTGGGCGAGGAGCTGCCCTACGCGGCGGCCGTGGTGATCGAAAAATACGAGCAGGGACCGAAACTGCGCCGCATCTTCGCCTCCATCGTTGTGGAGAAGACCGGCCACAAGGCGATCATCATCGGCGCCGGCGGCGAGAAGCTGAAGCGCATCGCCACGGAGGCGCGGCTCGACATGGAGAAGCTCTTCGGCGGCAAGGTCCATCTGGAAGTGTGGGTCAAGGCGCGCCGGGGCTGGACCGACGACGCGCGCGCGCTCAAACTATTGGGCTATGACTGAGCGCAGGCCGCAGGAGAGCCAGGAGGCTTTTGTCCTCCACGGGTATCCCTACCGCGAGACGAGCATGCTGCTGGAGGTATTTACGCGCGGCTTCGGCCGCGTGACCCTGGTCGCGCGCGGGGCGCGCCGGCCGCGTTCGGCGCTGCGCGGCTTGCTGCTGGCATTCCAGCGGCTGCAGCTTTCCTGGTACGGACGCGGCGAGGTGCGCACGCTCGCGCGCGCCGAGTGGCTGGGAGGACAAAGGCTGCTTGCCGGCGAGGCGCTGCTGTGCGGCTATTACCTGAACGAGCTGCTCATGCGGCTGCTGGCACGCGAGGATCCGCACGAAGAACTGTTCGAACGCTACCAGGCGGCGCTGCAGGGCTTGGCCGCGAATTCGGAGTCGGCGCCGGTGCTGCGCGGTTTCGAGAAAGCCCTGCTCAAGGAATTGGGTTACGCGATGCCGCTGGAGCGCGAAGCGCTGAGCGGGAACGGTATCGATCCGAACAAGACTTATACGTATGATCCGGAACGCGGCCCGCTCGAAATCGCCGGCGGCGCCGCGGAGCTGCAGCTGGCCGGCAGCACGCTGCTCGCCATCGCCCGGGACGACTACCGCGACGCGCTGACGCAGCAGCAGGCCAAGCAGCTCATGCGCATGCTGATCAACCACCGCCTGGATTACCAGCCGCTCAAGAGCAGGCGCATCTTCAAGGAGCTGATGGAACTGTGATCGAACTGGGCGTCAATATCGACCACGTGGCGACGCTGCGCCAGCAGCGCGGCACCGCCTATCCCGACCCGATTCGCGCCGCGCTGCTCGCCGAAGGGGCGGGCGCCGACGCGATCACCCTGCACCTGCGCGAGGACCGGCGCCATATCCAGGACCGCGACGTGTTCGAGCTGCGCGCGCTGTTGCGCACGCGCATGAACCTCGAGTCGGCGCTGACCGCAGAGATGATCGACATCGCCCTGAAGGTGAAGCCGCACGACGTGTGTTTGGTGCCCGAGCGCCGCGAGGAACTCACGACCGAGGGCGGTCTGGACGTGGCAGGACAGTTGGAGCGGGTGCGCGAAGCCTGCGCGCGGCTTGCCGCGGGAGGAATTCGCGTTTCCCTTTTCATCGATGCCGAGCGCAGGCAGATCGACGCCGCCAAAGCCGCCGGCGCGCCGTTGATCGAAATCCACACCGGGCATTACGCCGACGCAAAGGGCCGAAAGCAGGCGCTCGAGCTCGAGCGCGTGAGGGAGGCCGTGGCGCATGGCCGTGCGCTCGGGCTCAAGGTGAATGCCGGTCACGGCCTCAACTACGACAATGTCGGGCCGATTGCGGCCATGGAAGAAATCGCCGAGCTGAACATCGGTCACGCCATCGTGGCGCAGGCGGTGTTCGAGGGCTGGCAGCCGGCGGTTCGCGAGATGAAGCGCCTGATGCTCGAGGCGCGGAAGCAATCGGAATGATCGTCGGCATCGGCACCGACCTGTGCGACATCGCCCGCATCGAGCGTTCGCTCGAGCGCTTCGGCGAGCGTTTCGCAAGAAAAATCCTGGTCGATGCGGAACTCGATCGCTTGCGCCAGCACCGAAAGCCGGCCGCCTACCTCGCCAAGCGGTTCGCGGCGAAAGAAGCATTTTCCAAGGCGATGGGCACCGGCATCCGCTTTCCGGTGAACTGGCACAACGTGAGCGTCGAGAACGGGCGCAGCGGCCGGCCGTTCCTGAAGTTCTCCGCTCCCCTCGCGGCGCTGCTAGAGCGCCGCGGTATCACCGCCGCGCATCTGAGTCTCTCGGACGAGGTCGGCATGGCCTGCGCGTTCGTCGTTTTGGAGGGATCGTGAGCGCGCTAGGACCGGTCATGGTCGACGTGCAGGGCACGGCGATCACCGCCGAAGAGCGGCAGTTTCTGGCGCATCCGCTGGTGGGCGGCGTGATCCTGTTCGCGCGCAACTTCGCCTCGCCGCGCCAATTGCGCCAGCTGACGGCGGACATCCGTTCTTCCCGCAGCCCCTCGCCGCTCATCGCGGTGGATCACGAAGGCGGACGGGTGCAGCGATTTCGGGACGGATTCACCGTCATTCCGGCCATGCGCCGCCTCGGTCTCCTGCACGAGGCGGATCGCGATCGGGCGCGCGAGGCCTCGCGCGCGACCGGCTGCATCATCGCCCATGAACTGCTTGCGCACGGACTGGATTTCAGTTTCGCGCCGGTGCTCGACGTCGATTTCGGCGGCAGCAGCGTGATCGGCGACCGCGCCTTTTCGGGTGCCCCCGAGGTCATCGCCGAACTGGCCGGCGCGCTGGCCGAGGGCATGGCGGAGGCGGGCATGGCTTCGACCGGCAAACATTTTCCCGGGCACGGTTACGCGCGCGCCGACTCGCACATCGAAGTGCCCGTCGACCCGCGGGCGTTCGCCGAGATCGAAGCAGCCGATCTGCTGCCGTACCGGCGGCTCATCCCGCGCGGCTTGAGCGCGGTGATGCCAGCCCATGTAGTCTATTCGCAGGTGGACCGGCTGCCGGCCGGATTTTCCAAGCATTGGCTGAAGGACATCCTGCGCGGGAGGCTCGGATTCGAGGGCATGATATTCAGCGATGATCTGTCGATGGAAGGCGCGAGCATCGCCGGCGGCATCGCGGATCGCGCCCGCGCGGCCATGGATGCCGGCTGCGACATGGTACTGGTGTGCAACGCGCCCGAGGCGGCGCGCGAACTCGCCGGGACCCTCGAGGCGGCGCCGGTCGATGCCGCTCGCGTCGAGGCGATGCGCGGCAAGCGCAAATCCGATGAGCGGCGCTACGCCGAAGCCAAGGCGGTGTTCGATGCCGCGTTCGCGTAACGACCTATGCTGGACGGGGCGGAAGCGGAGGTGCTGGTTTTTGCCGTTTACCGATCTCCGTATTTTGTGCCGTTGCGAAGTTGCAACGGCACAAAATGCGGAGACCTAGCGATAAGAAATTATCGCCAATGACGACAATTCTCGCCTGATAGGTAAGAGACTGATGCACGAGTTATCGAGGCGCGCAGCGGCTTTGCAGCAAGAATCGAGCAATCGCAGTTTCGACCCCGATTGCACCGCCTGCCCGCGCCTGGCGCGCTTTCTTGCGCAGGTGCGCCGCGATTACCCCGATTATCACGCCCGCCCGGTGCCGGCTTTCGGCGAGGCGCGAGCCGATCTGCTGGTGGCAGGGCTCGCGCCGGGGATGCACGGGGCAAACCGCACCGGAAGGCCGTTCACCGGAGACTTTGCCGGCATCCTGCTCTACCGGACGCTGCACAAATACGGTTTCGCCAGCCACGCGGGCAGCGACGACCCGCAAGACGGCCTGGTTCTAACGCGCTGCCGGGTGACCAATGCCGTAAAGTGCCTGCCGCCCCAGAACAAGCCGGCGACGGACGAGGTGCGCCGCTGCAATCGCTTTCTTGCCGCGGAGCTTGCCGCGGTGGCCCCGCGCGCCGTGCTGGCGCTCGGCGTAGTCGCTCACCAGGCCGTGCTGATGGCCCGCGAGCTGAAGCCGAGCGCCTATGCGTTCGGCCACCATGCCGTGCATGCGCTGCCAGGCGCGATGCCGGGCGCGCAAGGACTGATGCTCTTCGATAGCTACCATTGCAGCCGCTATAATACGCAGACGCGCCGGCTTACCGAGGCCATGTTCGACGCCGTCATGCGTGACATCGCAACATTCCTCTCCCATCCCAGATGACTGTCGATTGCGCAGCGGCTGGCGCGGCAGGCAATGCGGAGAAACCGCCGGCCTTCGACAGTGCCGCCTTCATCGCCAATCTTCCCAATCTGCCCGGCGTCTACCGCATGCTGAGCGCCGCCGGCGACGTGCTCTACGTCGGCAAGGCGCGCGACCTGAAAAAGCGCGTTTCCTCCTATTTCCAGAAAACCGCGCTTTCCCCGCGCATCGTCATGATGCTGTCGCAGACGGCAAACGTCGAAATCACCGTCACCGGATCGGAGAGCGAGGCGCTGATCCTGGAAAACAACCTGATCAAGTCGCTCGCGCCCCGCTACAACATCCTGTTTCGCGACGACAAGTCCTATCCTTATTTGATGGTGAGCGGCGGCGATTTTCCCCGCCTCGGATTCCATCGCGGGGCACTGGAGAAATCCAGCCGCTATTTCGGGCCGTTCCCGCATTCGGGAGCGGTGCGCGAAAGCATACAACTGCTGCAGCGCGTGTTTCGCCTGCGCACCTGCGAGGACTCGGTGTTCAACAACCGCTCGCGTCCCTGCCTCCTGCACCAGATCCGGCGCTGTTCCGCGCCCTGCGTCGGGCTGATCGATCGCGCCGCCTACGCCGAGGACGTGAGCAATGCGCGCTTGTTTCTCGAAGGGCGCAGCGACGAGTTGATCAAGGCCCTCTCGGAGCGGATGCGGCAGGCGGCCGACGCATTGGCGTTCGAGCAGGCGGCGATGCTGCGCGACCAGATCCAGTCGCTCTCGAGAATGGCGCAGCGCCAACACGCCGATGTCGGGACGGACCAGGATGCCGATGTGATAGCCGTGGCGAGCGATCACGGACTTGTCTGCGTCAATCTGGTGATGATTCGCGGCGGCCGGCATCTGGGCGACCGCAGCTTGTTTGCGCAGAACGCCAAGGACCAGCCCCCCGGCGAGATCCTGCAGGCGTTCATCGCGCAGCACTATCTTGAACGCCTGGTCCCGCCGGTGATCGTCACCGCGCAAGGCAGCGATGCGGGCGAGGTCGAGAGGTTTCTCGGCGAATATGCGGGGCACAGGATTCACGTCGTCGTGCGGCCGACCGGCGATCGGCGCGCCTGGTTCGAGATGGCCGAGAAGAACGCCCGCCAGGCGCTCAAGCAGCGGCTCTCGGAACAGAGCACGCAGGAGGTGCGTCTGGGTGCGCTGCGCGAGTCGCTCGGCTTGCCCGACGTGACCTCGCGCATCGAGTGTTTCGACGTGAGCCACACGGCAGGCGAGGCGACCGTTGCCTCGTGCGTGGTCTACGACCGGTTCGATATGCGCCACGCCGAATACCGGCGCTACAACATCGGCGAGGTAACGCCCGGAGATGACTTCGCGGCGATGAAGCAGGTGCTCTCACGCCGCTACAGTCGAGTGGCGGGCGGCGAGGGCGTGGTTCCCGATCTGATTCTCATCGACGGCGGCAAGGGGCAGGTGAGCACCGCAGCGGGGGTGTTGGCGGAACTGGGTCTGAACGACGTCGCGTTGGCCGGCGTCGCCAAGGGGCCGGAGCGCAAACCCGGACTGGAAGAATTGTGGATCGCCGGCAGGGCGGGGCCGATACATCTTGCCCCGGACCATGCGGGCTTGCACCTCATTCAGCAGATTCGCGACGAAGCGCATCGGTTCGCCATTACCGGGCATCGGGCGCGCCGCGCCAAGACTCGCGTGACCTCGACGCTGGAGGGAATCGGCGGCATCGGCGCCAAGCGCCGCAGGGAATTGTTGGCGCGCTTCGGCGGCCTTAAGGGCGTCATGGGGGCCAGCATCGAGGACTTGGCGCAAGTCGCCGGCATCAGCCGCAGACTGGCCGAGAAAATCTATCGGGAACTTCATGCGGCTTAATCTTCCCAATCTTCTCACCTGGTTCCGCATCCTGATGATCCCGGTGATGGTGAGCCTGTTCTACCTGCCCGCAACGTGGCTGAGCGCCGTGGATCGCAACCTGTTCGCCTGCGTGATCTTCACCGTGGCGGCGATTACCGACTGGCTGGATGGTTATCTCGCGCGCAGGCTGAACCAGGCCTCCGCGTTCGGCGCGTTCCTCGATCCGGTCGCCGACAAGCTCATGGTGGCAGCGGCGCTGATCGTGCTGGTCGAACTGGGCCGGGTCGACGCCGCGATTGCGGTGATCATCATCGGGCGTGAGATCGCGATCTCGGCGCTGCGCGAGTGGATGGCGAAAATCGGCGACGCGAAGCGCGTGGCCGTCAATCTGCTCGGCAAAGTGAAGACCCTGGCGCAACTGATCGCCGTTCCCATGCTGCTCTACCATGATCCGGTGCCGCTGTTCGATCCGCATCGGGTCGGAACCTGGCTGATCTACCTCGCGGCCACGCTGACCCTGATTTCGATGTTCTATTACCTCAGGCTGGCCAGTCCGGGCGCGGGGCGCCGAAGCGCCGGTCCAGGTTGACCGCGCCCGGCCGCAAGGCTAAGATTCGCCCCTGTTCGCGCGGGAATAGCTCAGTTGGTAGAGCGCAACCTTGCCAAGGTTGAGGTCGGGAGTTCGAGACTCCTTTCCCGCTCCAGGATTTCAGGGGATGCAGCCAAAGTGCGTCCCCTTTTGAGTCTCTCAAGCGCCGCTACGCGATGCGGCGCTTTCCCGGCGGGGTGGCAGAGTGGTCATGCAGCGGCCTGCAAAGCCGTGGACGCCGGTTCGATTCCGACCCCCGCCTCCAGTAAATCAATAAGTTGAATTTGTGCTCGTCGTTCTAGAGTCGCCTAGGGTCGCCTAGCGTCGTCTAGAACCACCCGAAAAGTTGTCTAAACCACCCGTAGACCTACACACGTTGCCGTTTTCAAAAAAACTATTTCGGTGCTTGAAAGTCATCTCCCGTTCGCACGTGCACAAAAGCCGCAAGCGCAACTTCCAACTCATGGACGGGGCTAGGTGGGGGGCGCGCACCATGTACTGCGCGAGCTTGCGCCCCTGCTTGTCGTCGGCGCGTACGCGAACCGCGTGACTCAATGTGTGAGCAGAGGTGAGGTGAACGGCGGAACTGAAATCGTTTGTTACGTTTAGGGCAGAAACACGATGTCAGACACGTCAGGTCGACAACAAAGTGATCAAACCAGCGTTGAAAGCAGGCTGAGCGCCGGTGCCACGCGGATAGCTTCGGGTGAGACGTAGTCCATGCGTCCGCCGACCGATATCTGCCAGGCTTGTGCCCCCGGGAAGCGCGCCTTCAGGTAGCGCAGCGAAGGACTGATCTCCCGATCCGATGACTTGCATTCCACCAGCAGTGTCGGAGCGGCGTCCTCGGTGACGACGAAATCGACCTCCCGGCCTTCGATGTCGCGGAAATAGCGCAGCTCGGTCCGGTAGCCTTCGGTATCCTCGCGATACTGGACCCACTTCAGCAGGTGCGAGGCAACCAGATTCTCGAAGCGCAGCGACATGTCCGGGACCAACGACCAGTCGAGGTGATAGTGCTTTCTCGCCTTCTTCACCGCCTTGATCCTCGGCGACCCGAACGGCATCAGCAGGAAGATCGCGTACATCCGCTCCAGGATGCTCAGCCACTTGGCAACCGTCTTGTGACTGATCTGAATCTGCTCGGCGATGCCATTGATCGAGAGCGGGCTGCCCACCAGCGCGGGTAACCGTGTCATCAGCAACTCGATGCTTCCGATATCCTGGACCTGCTCCAGACTCACCAGATCTTCGCGCACCAGGCGCGTGCGATACTCATTGGACCAGCGGCGCGCTTCACTTTCGGAGCCGCCAAGGAATGGTTCGGGAAAGCCGCCCAGCTTGAGCAAGCCGGCCAGTTCCTTGGCCGAAGCAATGCCGAGTTCCGCGGCGCTCAGTGGATGAAGCCGCAGAAAGTGGTAACGCCCCTGCAGCGAATCACCGCCGAAGCGGTAGTAGTCGAGTCGCGCGCTGCCGGTCACCAGAATCTGCTGCCGCGCGGTGCGCGCATCGAAAACGCCTTTGAGGTAATTGCGCCATTTGCGGTATTTGTGTATTTCGTCAAACACCCACAGGCGTGACTTCGGAAAACGATGGCGCAGGATCAGGTCGCGCTGCGCGGGAACATCCCAGTTCATCAGACCGGAAGTCGAGCGGCCCAGCAGACTCTTGGCGAGTGTTGTCTTCCCGACCTGGCGTGGCCCGCCGACAAACACCATTTTGCGAAGCAGATCTCTGCGGACCTGCGATTCGAGGTAGCGCTTCATGCCTCGCAGAGTTCCAGATTTTTGGATAGCTGTCAAATATTCAGGAAATTGGACGATGCGCCATCGCCGCCGGTGCCGCGAGTTGTTCGAGAGTCAACCGGACGGCTCGAGCCCGGTAATCCTCATTCTCACTGGTAAGAAAGCGCTTTTCCCCGCGCGCGCTCACCCCGATCACCACCAGGCTAGGCCGCCAATCTGAATCCGACCACGGAGAAATGGTGATCGAAGGTGAAGGCGAGACGGATGCGTGCGCGCTTCATGATAGTGAAGCTGGTTGCGTCGACGGCTGAGAGTTTATGCAGGTCGGGGCGCCGAAAGTACTCCCAGGCGTGATCGAGATCGCGAAGCTCGCAGGGAAGAATCTTGACGGTGCCGGGCTTATAGATCGAGTCTTTCCATGCCAGGGCTACGTCCCGATTGGCATTGCGATCAAGAAACGTGAACGTCTCGATCACGACGGGAACGGAGGTGTGAAGCTTCGCGGCCGCTCCGTGCAACACCTCCCATTGTTCTCGCGCCTGGGCATGCAGGGGGTCTCGTGACAGCGCAAGGGCGATCCATGCCCCACTGTCGACGAAAACAGCCTCTCTCTGCCGCATCAGGGTTCGTCGTGAACGCTGTCGTGGTCGATCGACGGCCGCTTGGGCTCGCCGTCCCAGATAGCAACGGGCCCGGCTGCCTGCGGCTTGAGCACGACCTTGCGAATTGCATCACGGACAACTTCTGCGACGCTGCGTCCCGAGCGCGCCGCGGCCTTGCGCAGCGCATCGAGCTCTTCCTTGCGTAGGTAGACCTGGGTCTTTTCCATATATGTCACTTTATTCCTGTGAGTGACATACGTCAATCGCAAGGGTAGCTAAGGGTTCCAACTCGCAGCAATCGGCCTGGGCTGGAAATTCGTCAGACACCGTCCGGGAAATCTGAGGTCAGTCCACGAACCGACTGCGCTGCTGCCATGTCGTCGTCATGTAATCGATAGCGTGGGCAGTCAATTCACGCTGAACGCCGAGTGGTTTCCGAGTGGTTACGTGCTGCAACGCAACTAGACGCGACTTGCCCAAATCTCTCTTGCTATGCCGATGTGGAATATGTCAGCGCGGCGAATTAATTGCTGAGCGCCGCGCCTGCACGCTATTGTGGTGTGGTCATCGGCTGTTGCCATGCCAGCGGCTTAACAACCGGGATTCGGCGCTACGATTACGGCACTCTGCACCTTGCTCATCTTGGGGCAACTGGTGTCGCCGCCGACGGCTTTTGCGCCGGCGTCGCGTCATGCCGATGCCGTCTCTCTTGGCGGTCCTGGACGATTAAGGAGAGTTTGGTTCGATGCGGAAGAGAATCGCGTTGGTAACTGGCGGCATGGGTGGCTTGGGCACGGCCATCTGCAAAGCCCTCGCCGATGACGGCTGCGTGGTGATCGCCAACTGTTTGCCCGGCTATGCGGGCAAGGACGAGTGGCTGGCTAAAACGCGAGAGGTGGGTTACGACTTCCACGCCGCCGAAGCCGATGTCTCGGATTTCGACGATTGCGCCAAGATGGTGGACGAGATCAACGAGAATATCGGCGCCGTCGATATCCTGGTCAATAACGCCGGCATCACGCGCGACAGCATGTTTCGCAAGATGTCCAAGGGCGATTGGGACGCAGTGCTCTCGGTCAACTTAGACTCGGTCTTCAACGTTACGCATCAATGCCTGCCCGGCATGGCGGAGCGGGGCTGGGGCCGAGTCATCAACATGTCCTCGTTGAACGGCGTCAAAGGGCAATTGGGGCAGGCCAACTATTCGGCGGCGAAGGCAGGTATCTTGGGCTTCACCAAGGCAATTGCCCAGGAAGTGGTGAAGAATGGCGTGACCGTCAATGCCATTGCGCCGGGCTACATCGCCACCGACATGGTGATGGCGATCAGAGCCGAAGTGCGCGAACAAGTCGTCGCCAGCATACCGATGGGCCGTTTCGGCAAACCCGAGGAGATCGGCCACCTGGTGCGCTATCTCGCCTCAGATCTGGCCGGATTCATGACCGGTGCGACGCTCAACATCAACGGCGGCCTGTACATGTGCTAGTGGTCTGCTTCGCAAGTGCCGGAACATGAAAACGCGCCTTCCGCCCCGTGGCGGCGTTGCTCATCCTCGCAATAGCTATGGCTATTGCTGCGGTTCGCGCCTTGCCACAGGCCGGAATCCATCGTTTTCATTGTGTTCCTCGACTTACGAAGCAGACCACTAAATCCGCGCAAGATCTCGCGTCGAATAGCTTGCGGTGGCCTCCGGCTCGAACGATCGCGCGACCGTTTCGAGCCTCTCGATTAGCTTCTGCGCGGCCGCGGAAAGATATCCGTCGCGCCGATGCACGATGCCCACCACCCGCGCCGAGTGCCAATCCTCGGGCGTGCGAACCATGACGCCGAGCGAGGCCACCGGCAGGTAATTGAGGCTCGATGCCGGCAACAGCGCGAGAAGATTGAGATTAAGGTTCGAACCCAATCCGGGCCAGCCGGCCACCGAGTCCAGCGATACGACAGGGAGCGGGGGATCGAGATCGCGCTGGCGGAACTGATTTTCAAACCATTCGCGTGTGGCCGACCCCTCCACGGGAACGATCCATCGGGCCGCGGCAAGGTCGGTCCAAGTGACTTTCGACGCCCGAGTAAGCGGATGATCTTTGTGCGTGATCGGAACCATCGGATCGGCGAAAAGTTTATGCCATGCAAGGTTTGTTTTTCGTGCAGGTTCGATGGTCACCGCGAACTCGATGTCCCCCGCCCGAACGGAGCGCAGCAAGGCGTCGGCTTTTCCGCCGATGATGGTGATACTGATGCAATCTTTGGCCAACAGCGGCTTGGCGGCTGCGGCGACGAAAGCCGGCGGGATGCCGGTACCCACTCCGAACGTCACCGCGCCTGTCTTGCCCTGCCGAAGGTCGCGCAACTCCGCGAGCATATCGCGCACGCCGACGTCGATCGTGCCCATCCGCGCCACGACTGCTTGGCCGTATGGGGTAAGTCGCACGCCGCGGGCGAGGCGCTCGATGAGTTTGACGCGAAGCATCCGCTCCAGCCGCGTGACCGCCTTGGAAAGCGTCGGTTGCGTGACGCCGAGGCGTTCGGCCGCGCGCACCAGACTGCCGGCCTCGGCAATCGCCAGCAGGTGCTGCAGATCCCGTAGCTCCATGCTATGCCTGCCAAGAATAGATCGACGCAACGATTATATGGCTGAACAGAAGGCCCCGGGGTATCGTCCGCGCGCATGGGCATGACCGCGCAGCGAGCGCGTCTGGCACGGCGCCACGAAAGTGTTGTGGGTATTGGCCGCGGGCAGCGTAGGCCATGATGGAAAGGAGCAAGGATGAGCCGGCGACATACGCACGAGATGGAGGGAGCGAGCAGCAGACGCGAGAACCGAAAGGTGCGCCCCCTAGAGGAGAATCGCGCTGCGCCCTTCCTTCACGAATTGCCAAAGACCGTCCGGGCGCTGCACGCACTCGCCCGTGGGAGCAAAGCTCGGCGCAGCGACCCGATTGCCCTGGGCCCGGCGAGCGGCAAGGAATACAACCTTTCGGGGTTCGCGCTGAATCGCCTGCTTCACAGTTACGGCATCACCGTGCGGCGAAGCGTTTTCGCCGGCACGCCCGACGAATCCGTCGCCATCGCCGATGGCATTGGCTTTCCGGTGGCGCTGAAGATCATCTCGCCGCAAGTGGCCCATGGATCCGGCATTGCCGAGAAACTGGCCGACAGCAATGCGCTGCGTTCGACGGCCGAGGCGATGACGAGTGCGCTGCGTTCTCGCCACGGCGAGCCGATCGTCGATGGCTATTTCGTTCAGGAGGTGGCTACGGGAGTAGAGCTGATCGTCGGCGTCGGTGCGGATGCGAAGCTTGGCCCCTTCATGGTGGCGGGCATCGGCAGCGCGGCGAGCGAAGCCGTCGATGACCTTACCGTTGGTCTGCTGCCCGTTGCCGAGGATGACGCGCGCAACATGCTGGAGTCATTGAGCGGCACATCGCTGGGTGCGGCGGCGGAGAAATCGCCCGACGTCACGGCCGCCGCGCAGGCAATGGAGGGTCTCTCACGCTTTTTTCTCGATCATCGGCAGTGGCTTACCGGTGTGGAGCTCAGCCCGCTCATCGTACTCGGCGAGGGCGACGGCGTGCGCGTGGGCAACGTACGCATCGCGGGCTTGCACGACAGCCGCAAGCGCGCGTTCGTTTAGCACCTTATAGGATCGATCATGAAGACAGTGAAAGACATCTATTGCTTCGTTTGCCCGAGTCACTGCGCGCTCAAAGCGACATTCGACGAAACCGGCAAGATAGTCAAGGTCATCGCCGACTCACGCAGCGGCCAGCATTGCGACATCTGCGATTGCGCCAAGGGACCGAACACCATTCCGGAAGTGCATAGCCACGGCAAGCGCTTGCAGTTTCCCATGAAGCGGGCTGGAGAGCGGGGCCGCAATCAGTGGATACGGATCACCTGGGACGAGGCGCTTGACACCATCGCCGAGAAGATGAAGTACTACCGTGACAACTTCGGCCCGGAGAGCATCGCCATGGTCCTGGGGGAACCCAAGAGCATGGATTACGCTTTCTTGCAGCGCTTCGCCACCTTCCTTGAAACGCCCAACGTCATCACGCCGGGCAACTATTGCGGCGTGCAAACAGGCCACGCCGATCAGTTCAGCATCGGCACGATGCACGTGCTCTCGGACCCGCAGGGCGATCCGGGCTGCATCATCATCTGGGGAGCGAACCCGCTCAATACCGGCAGCAACTTCCGTTGCTACAGCCGGGCGCAAGTGAAACGCGCACTGAAGAACGGCGCCAAGCTCATCATGATGGAACCGGGACACAACCGCTATTGCGACTCGGCAGATCATTGGCTGCGCCTGAAACCCGGCTCCGATGGCGCGCTCGCCATGGGCATGGTCAAGGTGATCATCGAGGAAGATCTCTACGATAAAGACTATATCGCCAAGAACACGGTGGGCTTCGAGGAACTGAAGAAGGAGGTGGCTAACTTCACGCTCGAGGATGTGGCAGCGGAAACCTGGATTCCGATCGAGACCCTGCGCGAAGTGTCGCGCATTTACGCGACGGCCAAGCCGGGGATGATCTTGTGGGGCAATGCCCTGGAGAACTCCGCCGCCGCCCTGCAAATTTGCCGTGCCGTCAGCATGCTGCGCGGACTCACCGGCAACGTCGGTGTGGTCGGCGGCGAGCTCATCAACACGCCGGCGAAATTCGGTCGCCCGGGCCGCTTCTATTTCGACCGCAGCCATCCGCGGCCGACGGGAAAATCGATCGGCAAGGAATTCCCGATCGCCATGGGTGCGGCCTACGTACCGACGCAGTCGCTGGTGCAGACCATCCTCAGCGAAGATCCCTACCCGGTGAAGATGGCGATGTGCCACGTCACCAATCCCCTCCTCACCTATCCGGACTCGGTCGCCACCTACGAGGCATTCATGAAGCTGCCGTTCCTCGTCGTCGCGGAGATCTTCCCGACATCGACCATGGCGATCGCCGACATCGTGCTGCCGGCAGCATTGCCGCTGGAGCACGATTCGATTGCCTACTGGCCCGCCTGGTTGGGTCACATACGAGCGCAGCCGAAGTGCGTCGAACCGCCCGGGGAGGCATGGCCGGATGCCAAGATGATCAACGAACTGGCCAAGCGCATGGGTATGCGCGAGCACTTCTTCGAGAACTGGGAAGAGAGTCTGGATCTCATGATGGCCGATTCCGGCATGACATTCAACGAGTTCTGCGCCGTACGCGTCCTAGGTCCGACCAAGCACTATCTCAACGACGATCCCGAGCGCTATTTTAAGACGCCATCGGGCAAGTTCGAGTTCTATTCGCAGCAGATGGCGCAACTGGGCATCAGTCCCCTGCCCACTTACAAGGAAGTGTCGGCGGCGCGCTTCGGCAAGGAAGCGTTTGAGCACTATCCGCTTTATCTCACGAATGGCAAGGAAGGCGCCTATTTCTCTTCCGGCTACCGGCACATCGAGGCCATGAAGAAATACAAAGCCGAGGCCATCTGCGAGATGCATCCGGACACCGCCGCCAAGTACAAGCTCAAAGACGGCGAAATGATCACCATCGAGTCGCGCAAGGGCCGCATCCAGCAGCGCTTGAAGACGGCGGATTACATCCACCCGAAAGTCGTGATGGCTGCCTTCGGCTGGTGGGATACCTGGGCAGAGGACAACGAATTCAACTGGCGGAAGTACAACATCAACGTCCTGTCCGACGGCGATAAGCCCAACTGCCCGGCGACGGGTTCGGTGCAGTTGCGCGGGATTCCCGTTCGCGTCTACGCCGCAGAGCCGGTGATGGAAACGCAGTGCTTACCGACGAGTGAAAATGAGCGTCAAGAATCTGTTTGATCTTACCGGCAAGGTTGCTTTGGTCACCGGCGGTTCTCGTGGACTCGGCTTGCAGATGGCGAAAGGGCTGGGCGGGATGGGCGCGAAGCTGGCGATAACCGCGCGCAAGGCAAATGAACTGGCCGAGACGGAGCTTTGTCTCGAGAAGCTGGGCATCGAGGTCCTGACCATCTCCAACGACCTGTCGAAATTCGATTCGATTCCGAGCATGGTCGATCAGGTCCTCGCCGAGTATGGCGCCATCGACGTCTTGGTGAACAACGCAGGCGCCACTTGGGGTGCGCCGGCCGAGGATCACAGTGCCGAAGCATGGCACAAGGTCATGAATGTGAACATCGACGCGATGTTCTTCTTAAGCCAAGAAGTGGGCAAACGCTGCATGATTCCTAGGAATTCCGGCAAGATCATCAACATCGCGTCGGTCGCTGGCTTGGCTGGAGGTCCACCCGACACGACGACAATAGCCTACAACACCAGCAAAGGTGCAGCCATCAACTTCACGCGGGCACTTGCCTCTGAATGGGGAAAGTACAACATCAACGTGAATGCCATCTGCCCAGGTTGGTTCCCGACCAAAATGTCCGCTGGCCATTTGGAACGAATCGGCGAGGCGGTGATCGCGAGCACGCCGTTGCATCGCCTGGGGGGCGAGGATGATATTCAGGGCACCGTGGTGTTCCTGGCATCCGATGCCTCGCGCCACATTACCGGGCAGTACGTGGTGGTGGACGGTGGTACATGTATCGCCTGTTGACTGCAATCGCTCAGCTGCATGATATTCGCCGTTGGAATATGTCACCGCAACTTTCACTATGGCTCAGCCGAAACGAACCAGGTATGGTGTCTGCAGGGGATTCGTTGCGGCGGGCGACAAAACCAATAACGGCCCCTCCGTTGTTTTGTCCTCGGTAGCAGACAATAGCTGCCCTGAACATGCAATACGCGGAGCGGCGTCGCAGCCAATCGCTGAAAAGGACCGTATTTCCATCGCCCGCGCATAGACCCTGTGAGGGCGTGGGGATGGCCGGGAGGAGCCGTGATGAAACATCGCACCGTTAAGTTGAAGGCCGTTTCGTACACCCTGCAGTGTCGCTTAGCGCGCCCGACCGCATGCTTCGGTCGGTCAGCCAAAACGATTTCCCGAATTCATCAGATCGCTTGCCATGGATAGCGGTGCGGCTGGCGGTTCAGGCGGGATTGTGGGGATTGCGCCCAAACGCGCCAATGCCATCGAGCGTTTGCTCCTCGGCCGGCCCCTCGCCGACGTGCCGAGTTTGATTCCCGGTCTGTTGCTCGCGGCGCTGGTGGTTGCGCTGTCCGTGTTTGTTGCCGATTACGTCAATTCCAGCTTGGGATTCAAAGGGCTGATCAGTTACATCATGACGGCGATCGTGATCGGCTTGGTGGTGGGCAATGCAATCGAGATCCCGGCGACTTTCGCCCCGGGCGTTTCTCTTTGCCTGACCAAGCTGCTGCGCCTGGGCATCATCATGATGGGAATTCGATTGAGCGTTTTCGACGTGGCGCGGATCGGCGTCTGGGGCGTTCCCATCGTCCTGATCTGTATCCTGACGGGGCTGGTTCTGACCACCTATTTCACGCGGCTGCTGCGACTGCCCGATCGCCTCGGTACGCTGATGGCGCTCGGAACGAGCATATGCGGCGCAACCGCGATCGTAGCTGCCGCACCCGCGATCAACGCGACCGATGAAGAAGTGGCCTATGCGGTGGCGAACATCACCGTCTTCGGCATCGTTGCGATGCTCGTCTATCCCTATCTCGCCAACGTCATGTTCGCGGGCAACGTCGTCATGGCAGGCCTGTTTCAGGGGACCGCTATCCACGAGACCGCGCAAGTCACCGGCGCGGGGCTCATTTACGATCAGACCTTTGGTGTAGTGACAAAGCCGACTGCGGCCGACACGGCAATCGTGATCAAGCTCGTGCGCAATGTATTCATTGCCGCGGTCATCCCTCTGATGGCTTTCGTGTACGCGCGCCGGGTTGCCAGCCAGGGAGGCAATTCAGGCTCTCGCGTCAGTGCCTGGACGCTCTTCCCCGTCTTCATCCTCGGCTTCCTCGCCATGGCGGCGGTTCGTTCGATTGGCGATGCCGGTCTGCATCAGGGTGGCCTCGCGCTTGGCGCTTGGGAGAAGGCGGGTTGGTCACAGACCACCACTCTTATCGGCAACGCAGCGGGTTATACGCTCGCGATGGCCATGGCGGGGGTCGGTCTGGGAACACGCTTGAAGGCGCTGAAGGGGCTTGGAATCAAGCCGTTCTACGTTGGACTGTTTGCCTCCCTAGTCGTCGGCGCCGCGAGCGCGATCGCGGTCTTTTTCCTTGGCGGACTTGTCGATCTATGACGCTGACAACGCCGCCGAGTACCAAACGGCCCGCGAGCAGCGATCGTGATTTACGGGCCATCGATGTTGCAGCTTTGCTTGAGTACCGCCTTCGGCGAGACTGCTGCTGACTGATCACTCAACTTTATCACCGAGAGGACGCAATGGACGCGAGGAAAATACCCAACCGAAACGTCTCGTCGTACGACGAGGAGTTCGACATCGTTGTCGTGGGCTATGGTTACGCGGGGGGTACCGCCGCCATAGAAGCCGCTGATGCGGGTGCGAAGGTGCTTCTCATCGAGAAGAACTCCGTGCCGGGAGGGATATCGATCTGCTCCTACGGGGCTGTTCGGTCCGCGAAGGATAAGAATGCGGCCTTCGACTATCTCAAGACAACCAACGGCGGGCGTACGCCGGACGACGTCGTGCGCACCCTTTCCGACGGCATGGCGGAAATGGAGGCCTATGTCCGCAAGCTCGCGAGCGTAAACGGCGCGAACGTTCGCACCAACCAAGAAAAAGCCAAGGGCGCGAATTATCCGCTTCCGGGTTGGCAGACGTTCTATCACACCTGGATCGATCGGGTGCCGAACTTCGATGCCCGATCCGCCTATCCGTGGGCGAACGGTGCCATCGACGGTGTGCATCTGTTCAAGACCCTCGCGGACAATCTCGAGAAACGCAATGTCGAGGTCCGCCTGAGTACGCGTGCCTTGCGCCTCATTGCAGCCGACCATGGCAATGAGGTCGCTGGTATTACGATCCAGGGCCCGAAGGGAATCAGCCGCATCAAGGCCCGCCGCGCCGTTATCCTGGCGACGGGGGGCTTCGAGGGGAACGATGACTTCCGCAAGCAGTTCTGGGAAGGCATGCCGGTTCTGCCGGCCGCAGGCGGTCAGAACACCGGCGACGGCATCCGCATGGCGCAGGATTTCGGCGCCGCGCTATGGCACATGTGGCACTTCCACGGGTCCTACGGCTTCAAGCATTCCGACCCGAACTACCCGTATGCGCTGCGGACGAAACGGCTTCCGGACTGGAGCCCAGGCAGGGAGGAAGAAGCGAACATCAAGATGGCCTGGATTCTCCTGGACAAATCGGGCCGGCGTTACATGAACGAGTGCCAGCCCTACTCCCAGGATACCACCCAGAGGCCGTTGCACTACTTCGATCCGGTGACGCAATCGTATCCGCGCAATCCGTCGATTTTCATCTGCGATGAAAAGGGCCGAAAGATGTACGCCCTTGGCCGTCCGACGTCGAATGACGAGGGAATCCGATATGACTGGAGTCAGGACAATCTGAAGGAAATCGAACTCGGTATTCTGAAGCGGGCGAATTCACTGTCGGAGTTGGCGAATATCATGCAAGTGGACGAGACTCGCATGAAGGAGAGCATCGACCGCTGGAATGCCGCCTGTGCAGCCGGCAAAGACAGCGACTTCGGCCGGCCGGCCGGCACGATGACGACCATCGATACGCCCCCGTATTACGGGGCGCCTGTCTGGTGCGTGGTGACCAATACTCAAGGCGGCCCGGTCCACAATGCCCGGCGACAGATCATCGACAGTTTCGGCCAGCCCATTCCGCGCCTGTTTTCGGCCGGCGAGCTCGGCAGCCTGTTCGGACATCTCTATATGTCGGGCGGAAACATCGCCGAATGTTTTGTCTCGGGTCGGATCGCCGGTCGCGCGGCGGCAGCACTGTCGGCAATCGGAGCGGATTCGCCGCGAGTTCCGCTCGGGGCGACGGTCGACTGAGGTTTCAATATTTGTTCAGGAGGAGGCCATATGAAACAGATGACTGCGGTTTTGCTGCTGGTAGTGTTCGCCTGCGTTGCGCCCGTCAATGCGCAGGACAAATACCCGTCCAAGCCAATCCAGATGCTCGTGCCGACAACCAGCGGCTCGGGCGCGGATTTTGTCGCCAGATTGCTTGCCGAGCGGCTTACGCAGCGACTCGGGCAGTCGGTTCTGGTGCAGAACAGGCAGGGCGCGGGCGGAACGATCGCCACCCAGGCGCTGGCGAAGTCGGCCCCGGACGGGTACACGATCATGCTGACCAACGCCGCGCACTCCATCAATCCGTGGATCTACCGCACGCTGCCCTATGACTCGGTGCGAGACTTCGCGGGTGTGGCGCTGGTGGGAGAGACGCCGATGGCGGTAACGGTGTCCACCCTGTCGGGCATACGCAGCGTCAAGGAGTTGATTACGCTGGCGAAACGGCAGCCCGGTACCATCAACTTCGGCTCCGCGGGCGTCGGCAGCGCCACACATCTCGCCGGAGAGTATTTTGCCAGCCGCGCCGGAATCAAGTTGATTCACGTCCCTTACAGGACTGTCTCCGAACTCTATGCCGATCTTATGTCCGACCGCATCCAGGCGCTTTTCGCGCCGATGTCTTCCTCGGCGGCTACGCTTCGCACCGGCAAGGCGCTGGCGCTGGCGCTGACCTCGCGCACGCGCGTTCGGGCGTCACCGGACCTGCCAACCGTCAGCGATGACGCAATCTCCGGATTCGAGTACACGCAATGGTTCGGCTTTATCGCGCCGGCCGGCGTGCCCGCTCCGATTCTCGATCAGCTCGCGCGCGCGATTCGAAGCGCCTCCGATGATAAAGACGTGCGAGAGAAATTGGAGGAGCAGGGCATCCAGTCACGCATCGTGATCCTGCGCGAATTCGACGCCTTCATCAAAGCGGACATCGATAAGCTCGGCCAGATCGTGCAGGCCGCCGGAGTGAAGGCAAACTGAGTACTTCGTTAACGCAAAATAGCAGAAGGAGTTTTGGTATGCGTTCGATCGTTTCGCTGCTGATCGGCTTGTTTGCCGTGTTTTCCACGAATGCCGTCGATGCGCAGGATTACCCATCGCGGCCGGTCAAGATTGTGGTGCCCTATACGCCTGGCGGCATCGATACCGTCGCGCGTCTTGTCGGGAGCAGGCTGTCGGATATCTGGAAACAGTCCGTTGTCATCGAGAATCGACCCGGCGCAAGCGGCGTGATCGGAGTCGAATTCGTGATCAAGTCGGCGCCGGATGGCTATACGCTTTTGATGACGGCAGGCAGCGACTTGACCGTTACTCCTCACGTCATCAACAAGGCTACCTATAATCCGCCCAGGGATTTGGCAGCTATCGTGGTGGCCACCGATTCTCCGTTGATATTTGCCGCGCCCGCAACCGCACCTTTCAATACCATCGGCGAAATGATCGCGTTTTCAAAGACGCAGCCTGGCGGACTGGCTTTTTCCAATCCCGGCAGCGGCACGATTCATCACCTGACGGTTGAACGCTTCGCGCTCGAGACCGGCGCGAAGATACTTCATATCGCGTACAAAGGTGGGACCCCGGCATTCGCAGCGATTGCCGCCGGTGAAGTGCCGGTGGGCATCGCCTCGGCGGCTTCGGCGATCCCGTTCATCAAGTCGGGACGCGTGAAAGTTGTTGCTGCGGCAACGGCGCGGAGGATTCCGCTCGGTCCGAACTGGCCCACCATAGCAGAGTCGGGGGTGCCTGGTTTCCAAGCCTCCCTATGGACCGCGATGGCTGCGCCAGTCGGTACGCCGCGGGAGGTCATCGCAAAGATCAACGCCGATACCAATCGCGTCTTGAAGATGCCGGAAGTGCGCGAGCGCTTGGCAAGCGCATTCATCGAGGTCGTCGGCTCGACGCCAGAGGAGCTTGGGGCGAAGATCCGGGACGAGTCGGACCGGTACGGCAAGCTGGTCAAGAAGCTCAATCTCAAGTTCGAGTGATCGCGGAGCTTCCACAGACTTGCGTATTCAGGTGCCGTTTCGGGCCGACACCGGCTCGGCGAACGATTGAGTCGACTACACGTAGCCCACCGGCTTCGCTCCATCCTCGCCAAGGTGCGCGGTGCTGTTGATAAACGATGATGACCAGCGTCCCGCAGCATAGTCGAAGCAGCTGATCGAGAGTTAGAACGGATCGGTTACCCCTTCAGCACTAGCCATTAGCCGCGACGCTGGCCGGCTCGTCGTTTGCGAGCACAAAAGACTTCTTGCGAAACAGGCTTAGGCAAGCGGCCGCGACATTGTGGTCATACCAGCGTCCAGCGTTCTTTTCGATCTCCGCCAGCGCAACTTCGATACCCAGTCCGGGACGATAGGGCCGGTGCGACGCCATCGCCTCAACTACGTCGGCGACGGCTAGGATCCGGGCCTCAATTAGGATCTCCTCGCCTTTGAGCCCCTGCGGGTAGCCGGAGCCGTCCAGGCGCTCATGATGCTGGCGGATCATCGCCGCCACGGGCCATGGGAATTGGATGTCTTTGACGATCTCGTAGCCTACCTGGGGATGTGCCTTTAACAGTTCGAACTCCCACTTCGTCAGCCCCGTCGGCTTGGCAAGCAATTCCTCGGGCACCTGCACCTTGCCCAGATCGTGGATGAGCGCGCCGAAACGGATGCCTTGGATCACGCTTGATTTGAGCCCCATCTCTCCTGCGATTGCGGCAGCGAGTTCCGCGACACGCCGTTGATGCCCGGCCGTGTACGGGTCGCGCGACTCGACCGTCGAGGCGACGGCCGCCACGGTCGCTTCGAGATTGCTGCGCAAGGCGTCGACCGCCTTCCGATGCCGAATCGAGCTGCGCAGAGCCCAAACCAGCATGGCGACGAGCAACGCCAAGACTGCGGCGATTGCCGGCGCCGTCCGGACAAGCATCGCCTTAAAGTCCAGCTTTCCCGAGCCGAACGATGCCTGGTAGAGCTGATATTCCATCAGGGACACCCGGTAATACTGCTGCCAATTCCCGTCCAGGTCCGAGCCGACGCGCCGGCTCTCGGCAAAGAAACGCTCCAGTTCCGCCGCCAAAGATTTCGCCCCGAGGCGAACACCCCAGCCGACCGGCACTGGGTCGTCGACAGGGAACAAAATGGCGAGTCGTGCGACGTCACCGCGCACCCACTTGAATGCACCTTCGGTGCCCAAGACAGTGAAATCCGCCGCTCCTTCGGCTACTAGCCTGACGCTCTCCTCGGTCGAAGCATAAGTGATGACCACCGGGTTCTTGGCGAATTGCTCGCTGTTCATCTGCATGAGCCAAGTGTCGTAAGCAGTTCCCTCCTGCACCGCTGCGCTTCGACCTTTGAGGTCCGCGACGCCTTC
Organism: Betaproteobacteria bacterium; assembly: GCA_016210745.1. GTDB lineage: Bacteria > Pseudomonadota > Gammaproteobacteria > Burkholderiales > SG8-39 > JACQTO01. The sequence continues at coordinate 14,608 of JACQTO010000170.1, read as the reverse complement.
TAGCGTTGCGCGCAGGGCGCGGCGCGCGACGATGACCTTGCGCACCGTGTAATACGGTACCAGCAGCATCTTCAACTCGCGCCAGGCAACGATATGCAGATCGTTCGGGAAAACATCGCAGCTGCCATCGCCAAGCAATCGCGCCTCGTAGCGAGCGCTCTCCACGGTGACTCCGGCGGCGTTGTGAAATTGCTCATCGAAGCTGGCAAGGCGCCTCACTTCGGCTTGCACTCCCAGAAACCGCGCGAATGCCTCGCCATTGGCTTGGTAAAGTGGCGCGCTCGCGCCCGCGACGCAAATGCGCAGTGTCCCGGTCGCGCGAATCTCCTCTAGCGAGCGCGCCTGTGCCGACAGCATGGGCAGTGCGAGCAAGCCCAAGAGCAGCAAGTTACGGCGCCAAACCGGGGAAAACCGCATTGCATTCGCTGCCATCGATGCCATTGGGTCAACTTTGGCTTGTCGATTCGAAAGAGAAGCGCGCTTCTCTGAACAGTCTCACGCACGCTTCCACCACCCGCGAATCGAACCACTGGCCACGCTTCTCTTCAATCTTTTGCAGGGCTACCTCGATCCCCAGGCTGGCGCGGTACGGCCGGTGCGATGCCATCGCTTCGACCACATCGGCGACGGCGAGTATCCGGGCCTCCAGCGCGATCTCGTCGCGTTTGAGTCCCTGCGGATAGCCCGAACCGTCCAGACGCTCGTGATGCTGGTGGATCATCGCTGCCACCGGCCAAGGAAAGCGGATGTCCTTCACGATCTCGTAGCCGGCTTGAGGGTGTTCCTTGATCAATTCGAATTCCGCCATCGATAGCTGCGACGGTTTGACCAAAATACCTGCCGGCACTCGCACCTTGCCCAGATCGTGGATGAGCGCGCCGAACCGGATGCCTTCTACCGCGCTCGATTCGAGCCCCATTTCCCCAGCGATTGCGGCAGCGAGCTCCGCGACACGCCGTTGGTGCCCGGCCGTGTACGGGTCGCGCGACGCGACGGTGGCCGCTATCGCTCCGATCGTCGCTACCAGGCTATTTCGCAGGTCTTCATTGGCCTTTCTGCGCTCGTTGGCGTTGCGCAAGCGCTCGGTGATGTCAACGAGGCTCCCGATGATCGCCGGGCGATTATTGAGGACAGACAGTGCACCGTAAATCTCAATGTATCTTGTTTCGCCGTCCTTGGTCCTGGCGCGGAATTCATAATGACTGGGAACATCCTCACCAGCGAGGCGGCGTCGCATGTTTTCACCCGCGTACGCGCGGTCTTCGGGCACGATCAGGTTTAGCGGGTCTCCCCCGATCAGTTCGGCGGGGTCGTACCCGAATTTTCCTGCCATGGCCTTATTAACGTAGCTAAACCGGCCATCCTGGACGATGTAGATGCCCACAACTGAGTCCTCGCTCAGGGCGCGGAAGCGCGATTCGCTCTCGACCAGTGCATCTTGACTGCGTATCTGCTCGGTGATGTCCTTGACGACACCAAGAATGAGTTCGTCATCGACCCCTTTGAGCAAACTTACCGAAAGCAAAACTGTTATTAGTTGGCCACCCTTCCTTCTGGATCGCAGTTTCAAGTTTCTTATATATCCGGTGGCCTCCATTTCCGAAACCCACTTTTGCCTGTCGATGGGATCGGCGTAAAGGCCGAGTTCGATGGAAGTCTTCCCGATCGCCTCCTCTCGCGTGTAGCCGAATACATCCGCAAAGGAATCGTTGACTTCGGCGATCTTGCCATCGTGGAAGGTAGCCAGATAGAAGGCATCGGCCCCGGTCATGAAAGCTTTCCTGAACTTCTCTTCGCTCGCCTTGGCCTTTTCTTCTACCTGCTTGCGCTCGGTAATGTCTTCGTAGATACCGACTATTCCGTATGCAGTGTTGCCCGCATCGACGAGTGGAATCTTGGAGGTGTCTACAACAATGCGCGAACCGTCGGCCTTCTGGAGGGGTTCTTCGAAATGCAGCTTGGGTTGTTTGGCGGAAATCACAGCCAGGTCGTCGGCGCGGTACGCCTCGGCGTCTTGTCGGGGCCACGGAAGATCGAAGTCGGTCTTGCCGACGATATCGTCCGGCGTGGCAAGCCCCGCGCTCCTCGCAAAGCGGGCGTTGCAACCGAGGTATCGGCCTTGAGTATCTTTCCAGAACACGGACTGCGGGATGGTATCGAGAATGACGGACTGCCTCGCCTGGGATTCGCTCGCCCTCTTGCGGTCGATAGCGAGATTCGTGATCAAGCGGGTCGCCCGCAACAGCAATTCCACTATGACGGGAATCCTCTCCGCCTCGACTATTGGAACTTCATGAAGTGCTGCAAGGTAATCGCTGACATCAAAACCGAACTCCTCGGCCTGCAGGCGAAACAAGCCTTCATCGGGCCGCACGGTGAAGAACTGCCCTACGAAGACGTTGGCTATATGTTTCCCCTCGATGATGATCGGGGCGGCGCAGTCGGTCAGATGGTTGCGGCAGGCGTAGATGGCATAAGTCTTCCCCTCGCGCAGTAGTGCCGCCAAATGTCTATCGCTTTCGAGACAGCGCTCGCACGTCGTTGGATGGACGCGGTGAAACTCGGTGCAGATGCGCTGCCAACGCGAGGAAAATAGGACATTGGCGTCAAGGTCGATGATGGCGACAGGTATATTGATCAGGTTGTAATACGACTCGAAGAGTTGCTGAATATCAGTTTCCTTCAGCAGTTCCTCCAGCATGGCGGAGTCGGCGGGAAGTCTTTCACCGTACCTGTAGGATGCAGGTCGTTTGACGTCTACGTTAACCTGATGATCATCGTTCATCGACGCCTCCTGCTACTGCAGACAGGTAATTGTGTTCACGCTGGCAGAGTTGCCGAGATAGCGTGATGAAAACATGGCCGCAGATGGCGCATTGTGGTGCAAAAACCAGTTACTTCGCAAACCCATTTAGTTAAAACGTTGCAAGGCAACGCCGTTGCGATGCAGCACCGACCTGCGCTGACTTCGCCTCCGAAAGCCTAGCTCGCTGGCGCAGCGCCGCTGTCGCTACGCAAGAGCGGCATCCGATCGGAAAACCACTCGAATCTCAGTTCCAGCGCCGGCGGTCGATTTGATTTCCACCGACCCTCCCACTTGTTTCGCCCGGATCTGCATCAAAAGCAGCCCTTGGCTGCCGCCCTCGTGCTTTTTCTCGTCGCGCACGGCGTTCGGATCGAATCCGATCCCGTTGTCGCGTATTCCGAGTTCCAATTCGCCGGCGCGCTGGTGCAATTCAACCCAGACCTCGCTTGCCTGTGCGTGGTGCAAGACATTGCGCAGCGCCTCCTGCAAGACGCGAAAGCAAGCTCTTTCCACCGGGCGGGGCGCTTGAACGTCGATCGTCGGCGCGTCAATATGCATGTTCCAGCCGCCCACCACGGTCTCCCGCCCACAATAATTTCGCATCGCCGCGTGTAGCCCGAAGTCTTCCAATTCCTGGGAATCGAGATCCAGAACCAATTTGCGGATCCGCTCCATTGCGTGCGTCGTCACCGTAAGAGCCACGTCGAGAGGAGATCCCGGCCCCATGCCGCCGTCGGGCCTGGACATCTCGACATACACCTTTAGGGCCGCAAGTTCCTGGCCCAATTCCTCATGCAACGCATAGGTGATCTTGCGGCGCTCTTCCTCTTGGGTCATGGCGAGCCGCTCGCTGAGCAACTCCAGGTCCCGCACGAGGTGCTCACGCGCTTGCTCCGTCTGCTTGCGCTCTGCGGCGATGCCTTGCAGGCTTTCGGCCATCGCATTGAACGCGCCCGCAAGCTGGCCAAGTTCGTGGTTCCCTTGGGTGGGGGCGCGAGCCGTAAGATCACCCTGGGCCAGCCGCTCCGCGGCTTGCTGGAGCATGACGATCGGGGCGCTTACCCGCCGCATCACTGCCATACCTATTCCCGCCCCTACGCCGGCGCCCAGGAGCAGGAGCAGAAGAAAGATCCTCACCCACATCCGGTAGGCGGCAGCAGCGTCTTCGTAGACTTGCTTGGTGACCTCCTCCTGCAGGGCACTCAACTCGCCAAGCTTCATGGCTGCGGATTCGACTGCCGGGTAAATTTCGCCGGCTATGAATCGCTTCAGTGTGTCCATGTCGCCTGCCTTTATCATGGCATTTGCTTTGGCGAGAACGGTGCCGCGCGTGCGAGCGAGCGGTTCGTATTCGGCGATGAGGCGCTTTTCTTCCTCCGTCAGAAAGGTGCCGAGATAAGCTTTCCACTCGTGCGCCGCGTTCGCCTCCGCATCGCCAATATTGGCGGCGGCCTGATCCCAGCTCAGGCGGCCGGCCTCAAGCTGATGCAAGCTGCCCATCACTCTCACTGAATAGGCATAACGGACATTGGCAATCTGTTGCATAGGAATAACGCGGTCCTCATAAACGGTTCGCAGCCCGCTCTCGATGTGGCGCATCCCCTCGACGGCCAGCAGCACAACAGCGAGCAAGAACACCGTCAGCACGGCGACGAGTGACGTCAGTTGGCTCTTTATGGATTTAGATTCCATCATTCGTGTCCGGTTATTCCGCACAGGAGTCAATTGATTATCGGTGGTGCGCTGTTTTCATTTATGTCGATGCGTCCCATAGTATCGGTGATGAGAGCCGCAGTCGGCTGGACACTGGCTCAGCGAATAATAGTGGACTACACGTAGCCCACCGGCTTCGCTCCATCCTCGCCAAGGTGCGCGGTGCTGTTGATAAACGATGATGACCAGTGTCCCGCAGCATAGTCGAAGCAGCTGATCGAGCTATTGTCGGGGCGGATGTTGGTACCAAGCATAACTACGTCGAATATCGCCATCAACGGGAAGAAGTGGGTCACGACGATCAATACCGAGCCGGTGCGCCTTGCCTGAAGGACTAGCCCGGCCAGAGCCTCGCACGCGCGCGTGCGCACTTCGAACATCGACTCTCCACCCGGGGGGGCGCAAAACCACTTATCTTGCATCCACTGGCGATAGGCCGGATCGGCTTCAAGTTCGGAGAAATATTTTCCCGTCCAGTCGCCGATGTCGAGTTCGGCGAGGTTGGGCTCGCTGGAGACCGGACAACCCAGGCGTGCGCCGATCGGCCGTGCCGTTTCCAGCGCGCGACCTACGGGACTTGAGACAAGGAGGACTTTGGCGTCGCGCAAATCCCTGAAGGCGGACGAAAGATAATCAGCTGTGCGACGGGACTGCGCCTGGCCCAGCGGTGTCAGAGCGCCATGAATGCGTACCCCGAGAAGCCTCTGTTCCTGGTTTCCGGTCGATTCTGCATGGCGCACGAGATAGACGCGAACCGGCCCTGCTTGCGCGCGCGCAGCACTCGAGGCTGCGTCTTCGGACAGCCAGGGCACGCCGTCGAGATGCTCTGCAGTTCGCTGTACTTGCCTGCGGATCAGCTCAGAGTGTCGCGCGGGCATTCCGTCCGGCAGCCTCGCCCCTAGGTCGCGCGCGAGCGCTGCCTCTACGCGGCACCCGACGCCTGCGAGGTGTTCGAATTCCACGCACAGCGCTGCGGCGGATTCCTCCGCAGTTTGTCTGTCTTGAGAGATGGCCGCCAGGGCTAGCCGCTGCCAAGCTCTGAAGCAGCGCTGGACAGCTTCCGCGCGCCCTGACATTCGTGCCGTTTCAAGGCGGGGCATCAGGCGCGCCGCTATTCACTGGTGATCTCCGCTTCGCGCGTGCCGGTGCGCACCTTGGAGTCGGCGGCTTTCCACGGCGGGGCCGCCATCACGCTGCGGCCGGCTATCCGGCCATTGACGAAGCACTCGGTGATGTTGCTGCCTGACATGTACAGGTGGCCGAATGAACTGCCCATCTCGCCCGCGGCGAAGAGACGCGGGATCGGATCGCCGAAGGCGTCGATGATCTCCTGCCGCGCGTTGTGTACCGGACCGCCCTGCGTGTTGGTGACAATGGTGCTGACGGGGGCGCCGTAGAACGGCGGCGTATCGATCCGGGCCATGGTACCGGCGGGCCGACCGTGGTCCTCATCATGAGTCTTGTCGCAGAGCGTGTTCCAACGTGCAACGCTGCGCTCGGTCTCGGCCAAATCGACGCCAAGAATCCGCGCGAGTTCGGCAATGGAATCAGCGCGCTTCAGGATCCCCATTTCGACTTCCTTCATATTGTCTTCGCTCCAGTCCACGCGCACGCCCTCGTCGTTGGAGGTGGGCCGTCCGATCGGGTACATCTTGCGCCCGTTCTCATCGCAAATCAGGAACGACGGGTTGCGCGGATAGCGCTGCGTGGCCGGATCGAAGTACTGCATCGGGCGGTGGGTGGTGTCCTGCGTATAAGGCTGGTATTCGTTCATGTAGCGCTTGCCGTTCTGGTCGAGCAGGATCCAGACCATCTTGACCTTCGCCTCGCCTTCACGCCCGGGGGTCCAGTCCGGCAGTCGTTTGACCCGGACCATGTACGGATACCGGGGGTCCGGGTAGGTGAAACCATAGCATCCGTGGAAATGCCACATGTGCCAGAGCTTCGCGCCCACGTCCTGCGCCATGCGGATGCCGTCGCCGCTGTTGCTCATTCCGCAACAGGGCCTGATCGGCACGCCTTCCCAGAACTGTTCGCGCATTTCCCTGTTCCCTTCGAAGCCGCCGGTGCACAGGATTACGCCGCGGCGCGCCATTACGCGCAGCACGCCCCGGGTCTTGCTGCGCACTGTGATGCCGAGGATTTCCTGCGTCGAGCCCGCGTCGCGGCTGATCAACCGCAACGCTTCGGTGCTGAGCCAGACATCCACGTCGTATCGCGCGAGGTTGTCCTCCACCACCTTGAAGGTCACCGGGCCGCCGGGTGCGCCGTTCGCCCACGGGTAGGTCTTGCGCGCGTCGAATCCCGGCAGCGACAGGGTGGAATGATAGAAGGTGTTGGCGCCGCGCAAGGGATAGTTCGCGCCCTTGCCCCATTCCTCGGTGGTGCTCACCTCTGCACCGCTCGCCTTGGCAAGCTCGCGGGCATAGCCCTCCATTTCGCACATTCCGTCCGCGAGCGCCCGGATTACATCGTCAGGGGTACGGCCGGCGTTGGTTTCCTTCAGGTAATCGAAGGCAAGCTGCCGGTTCGAGGCGCAGCGCAGCGCGCCATACGAGCAGATAGACACACCCCCGGGGACGGAGGCCTTTTCGATCAGCAGCACCTTGGCGCCGTTCTTGGCTGCCTCTATCGCCGAGACGCCGCCGGCGTAGCCATAGCCGACGACGACGACGTCGTATTCCGCATCGAAGCCGTTGGCGGTCCGTTCGGGTTTGTTCGCGCTGCTCATGTGATTCCTCCTTTTCGTTCTCAGGATGCCATCAGCGGCACGCAATCCACCGCAAGCACCATACCTGGTTCGTTTCGGTTGAGCCATCATGATGGTTGCGATTACCTATGCCAAAAAAGAATATCAACCAGCCCGCTGTGCCCGGGCGAGTTGGACGCCGGGGATTCTGGCGGCGGGACAAGTAGTCGGATCCGATTCTGCCGTGAACACCGTCAACCAGACCGCGACTTGCCGCAGCAAAACGCAGCGGTATGCGCAATCGGAATATGTCGCTTCAAACAAAGATATGGCTCAACCGAAACGAACCAAGTATGGTGATCCCGAAATAGCCGATTGGAGTGCGCTGAGCGAAGTGCATAAGAGCGCAAGGAAGAATCGTCCGGGAGGCAGTTAATGCACGGAAAAGCGCTGGTGGTGGACCTGACCACCCGGAAGACGCAGGAGCAGGAGATCCCGCAGAAGTACTACGAGCACTACCTCGGCGGGCGCGGGCTCGGCGGTCGGCTCCTTCACGACCTCGTCGATCCAAAGGCCGATCCGCTCGGGCCGGAGAACGTCCTGATGTTCGTCGCCGGGCCGCTGCACGCCACGCGCGCGTTCTACTCCTCGAAGTCGGTCATCGTCACCAAGTCGCCGCAGTCAGGAACGTGTCTGTACACGATTTCGAGCGGAACGTTCTGCCACAACCTCGCCAAGTGCGGCTACGACGTGCTGATCATCAAAGGAAGATCGGAGGCCCCGGTCTATCTTGTGGTGCAGGACAAGACGGTCGAATTCAAGGATGCCTCCAAGATCTGGGGGATGAACACCGGCGACGCCGACTACTTCATCGCCCAGAAAGTGCCGGCGCACGCTTCCATTGCCCTGATCGGTCCGGCTGGCGAGAATCTCGTGAAGTACGCCTGCGTGGTGACCGAAGGGCGCCAACGCAACGCTTTCGGACGCGGCGGTGCGGGTGCCGTCATGGGTTCGAAGAACCTGAAGGCAGTTGCCGTGCACGGGACCGGGGAAGTTCCGATCGCCGATGCCGGCGCCATGCGCGAAGCTCAGCGCCTGGTCACGCAGCGGCTTGCCGCTGCGCCGGACTGGAAGGTCGCGATGCGGAAATGCGGCACCCGAGGCGTTTTGCCGCCGATGAACAGCGGCGGCATCCTGCCGACCCGCCAGTGGCACACCGGACAATACAAAGGCATCCAGGCGTTCGCGCCTGAGACGATCCGGAACGAGTGGATTGTCGACAACGAAAGCTGCGCTGACTACTGTCCCAATCCGTGTTACCACTGGACTACGGTCAAGGAGGGCGAGTACGCCGGAGCGACCGCCTTCGGACCCGAATACGAAACGATCTACGCGTTCGGCACCAACCTCGAAAACGATCGTTTCGATTCGATCATTGCGGTCGACGATTACTGCGACCTGATGGGACTGGACTCGATGTCCGCCGGCCTGACCATCGGCTGGGCCACCGAGTGCTACGAGCGGGGCATTCTGACCAAGAATGACACCGACGGCATCGATATGCGCTATGGCAATCACCGGATGCTGCTCGAGCTCCTGCACAAGATCGCCTACCGCCAAGCGGGAATCGGGGACCTTCTCGCAGAGGGAAGCCAGCGTGCCGCGGCAAAGGTAGGGCAGGGATCCGCCGCCTGGGCCATGACCTCGAAAGGCCTGGAGTTCGGCGGCTATGAGTGCCGCGGCTCCTGGGGACAGGCGATCCAGTTCGCTTTCTCCAACCGCGGTGGCTGCCACCATGACCTGGGGACACCGGCGCGGCTCGAGATGGGTACGCCGGAGGCGACCAAGGTCGAGGGACGCGGTGCATTCGTGAAGGCGGCTGCCGGTCGACGCATCGTTTTCGACTGCTCGGTGATGTGTGCATTTCCGCTGCCGATCATCGGTGTGGAGCCGTCTGCGGCGCTCCTTTCGGCGGTGACCGGCCACGCCTTTGATGTGGCAAGGCTCGACGAGATAGGCGAGCGCGTCCTGAACATCGAACGATTGTTCATCTCGAAGGCCGGATTCGGCAGGGCGGACGATCGTCTGCCGTCACGGCTGCTCGAGGAACCGCTGCCGGATGGGCCGAACCGCGGGCAGGTGGTACCGCTGGAAGCGCTTAAAGACGATTTCTATGGGGCATGTGGCTGGGATCCCGAGACTGGTGTTCCTAAATCACAAACACTCCAGCGTCTCGGGATCGACCTGCGCTATGGATAGGCGGCGTGCCTTCGGCGGTATTCCCGCCCGGAATACGTCCGTGTAACGGTTGCGTGGCTTTGGAGGAAATGGCGATGTATCGTGGTTCTGCTGGCGATGGAGCGCACGGCACGCTGCCTGACCGGTAATTTGCGATCAAGGAGGAGAAATGCTCACATCAAGCATTAGAGAGGACTACCTGCCCCCCAAGGCGTTCATGCCGAGAAACATCAGGTTGTTGCCGGAATTGGAATACCCCTCACGGTTCAACCTGACCGAAATGCTGCTGGACCGGAACATTCCGGAGCGCGCGGACCGTGTAGCCATCTACCACGATGACGAGCGAATCACCTATCGCCAATTCCAGTGCCAGGTCAATAAGTTCGCCAACGCATTGCGCGAACTGGGGGTAGAAAAGGGAGACCGGGTAGCGCTTCGATCGGCCAACATCCCGGAATACCTGGTTTGGAATTTCGCCTGCTGGCGGATCGGAGCGATCCCCGTCCTGCTCAGCCACCTCAATCGCGCGAGCGAAGTCGCCTTCAAGATCAACGATTCGGAGGCGGTCGCCATCTGCGTTCACTCGGACAGCTACGCCGACGTTCAGAAGGTGCGCGGCGAATGCCCGCATCTCAAGCATGTGATCGTATACGGCGAGCCTATCGCGGGCACGCTGAATTATCCCGACCTGGTGCGAACGCAATCTGAAAACGCCGCAAGCGAGGACATGAGCGGTGAGGACTATGCGCGCATCATCTACAGTTCCGGCACGACCGGCAAACCGAAGGGGATACTGACGACCCTCGAAGGGATGCTTTCGATCGGCGACGCTGTTGGCCGGCCGCTTCTCAATCTAGGTCCGAACGACGTTCTGGGCGGGCATCCGTTCTTTTCGTTTGCCTTCGGGGCCACCTTTCTGTATCTCCCCTGGCGATTCGGCGCGGCGGTTTCGATCATCTCGAAGTTCTCGCCGGAGCGTCAGTTCGAACTGGTGGGAGAGCATGGAATCACGCTTCTGATGGCGGTGCCGACGGGTTTTCGCATGATGCTTGGGGTGGCCGGTGCGGAACAGCGGTACCGATTGTCCACGCTGCGGCTATGCCACAGCGCCGGGGAATCGCTTCCGGATACAACGGCGCTGGAATGGCGCGAGCGCTTCGGTCAGACCATCATCGACTCGATGGGCTCGAGCGAATTGCATTACTGGCTTTCCACTTTCGAGGGAATGCCGGATAACAAGATCGGGTCGAGCGGATTCTCCGTCCCCGGCTATGAAAACGTCGTAGTCGACGAGCAATTGAACCCCGTGCCTGCAGGCACGCCGGGCGAGCTGCTGGTTCGTGGTCCTTTGGGGCAGATGTATTGGCGTCGGCCCGATGCCCAAAGAAAAGGGGTGTGCCCGCCGGACAGCAGATTCGCAGGCTGGAGCAGGCCCGGGCTGTACTTTTCGCAGGACGAAGACGGCTATTTTTGGTTTAAGAGCCGGCTCGACGACATGATCGTCACCTCCGGCTACAAGGTTCCCGGGGGGGAAGTTGAAAACGCCCTGAACAACCATCCGGCGGTTCTGGAATCGGCCGTGATCGGCGTGCCCGACCAGGAGCGGGGGAGCCTTATCAAGGCCTTCGTCATATTGAAGGATGGAATATCTCCCTCCCCGCAGCTTGCCCAGCAACTGCAGAACTTCGCCAAGCAGGAACTGGAACCCTACAAGTATCCGCGGCTGGTCGAATTCGCCCAAGCGGAAGCGCTGCCCCGAACCGTTACGGGTAAGATCCAGCGCAATGCCTTGCGGGAGCTTGAAATGGCGCGCGCCGGAGGATAGGCGCGGCGCAATGACATACGACTTATACATGACGACTTTAATCGCGCGGGTCGTTGTTGCGCGGACCCCGTCCGCGCAGATCGTCGATTGCACACGGATGATGAGGCCATCCGCGCGCAATCGACGATCTCGTATAAAACCTCGCGGGGCTTGTTAACCGTAACCGGATTTTCTGTACGGATGCTCTTTATCCGTACAGAAAATCCGGTTGGCGCGCGCAGCGCGCAAGTCCGCTGATACAGGAGTAGGGTCGAGCTGATCGTGCATGCGACATTTGGAGGAGACCGATCATGGATATGACGCGGCCGGAGGTACAGTCAAAAGTAGTCACGACGGCGTGCGGAATGTGCTACACGGGCTGTGGCGTCAAGGTTCGGGTGGAAGACGGCGTGGTGGTGAGCATCGAGGGTAACCCGGAGAATCCGCAGAACCGGGGAAAGATGTGCGCCAAGGGCAAGGCCGGTTTCATGAACCTGTACAACCCGAACCGGGTCAAGACTCCGCTCAGACGGACCAACCCGAAAAAAGGCATTGCCGTAGACCCGGGATGGGAAGAGATTTCCTGGAAAGAAGCGATCGATACGATCGTGGCTCAGTTCGAGCGCATTCGCGACAACCCCAAGAAGCTCTGGATTCAGTCCTGGGAAGTGATCGGGGACAACGTGTTTTGGCTGTCGGCATTGGGCAATGCTTTCGGAACTTCCCAAGTCAATATCACCGCTTCGCCCACTTGCGGCAAGGTGGTCCATCCGGTGGAGTTCGTATCCGGCGGAGGATTCCATCAACAGCCGGACTTGCACTACGCCAACTATTGCATCCTGGTGGGAACCCAGTTCGGCATCGCTACGCGCGGATCCTTGAACCATCATACGTTGGACATGGCCGAAGCCCGGGCACGCGGCATGAAGCTCGTGGTGATCGATCCGGTTTGCGGAGCTGCCGGGAGCAAGGCTGACGAATGGATTCCGGTTCGTCCCGGCACCGACGGTGCCCTGGGTCTGAGCATGCTGCAGGTGCTGCTGAATGAAGTGGGGATATTCGACGAGCCGTATTTGAAGAGCCGGACCAATGCCCCCTATCTCGTAGGCGCCGATGGACACTACGTGCGCGACCCGAAGACGAACGAGCCGCAGATCTACGACAATGCCGATCGCACCGTCAAGCTGCATAACGATCCGGGGCTGGGCGACCCTGCCATCAGGGGAACCTACGAGGTGCAGGGGAAGCCGGCACGGCCGGCGTTCGAGCTGCTGCGTGAGCATGTGGCCAAGTACCCCCCGGAGAAAACCGAACAGTTCACGACGATTCCTGCTGCGACTGTGAGGCGCATTGCGCGGGAGTTCGGCGAAGCGGCGCGCATCGGCGAAACGATCACCATCGACGGGGAGGAGTTTCCTCACCGGCCGGCCGTTGTCGATTGGGCGAGAGGAACACAGGGCCACAAGCACGGCTTCCATAATTGCTGGCCGCTCAAGCTTTTGAATATCGTGGTCGGGTCGGTGAACGTGCCCGGAGGCATCCTCTCCACCGGCGCGGCAGGCAAATTTCCTCACACTTGGTGGCCCGAAGGCGGGGGCGCGGACGGCATGCTGGAGCATGGCGGGCACATCATCCAGACGCCGTTCCCAAGCGCATTCCCGGGCCGCACGCCGACGAAGCCGGTGCGCGCGGATATCGGCGAGCTATTCCCACTCGCACCGCACCATCATGTGCTGCTGCCGCTTGCGGCGGAGAATCCATCGGTTTTCGGCCTGTCGGACCGCGATACGATCGAGGTGTTTCTTCACGCGCCCATCAATACGATCCTGAGCTCGTTCGGCGATGCGGCAAAGGTGGAGCGATTCTTCCAGTCGCTGCGATTCATGGTCGGCTTTGCGGTGGAAATCAACGAGACGAATCACTTCGACGATATCATTCTTCCGTTCCCGAGCTACCTGGAGCGCTACGATTTCATCTCCGGCCAAGGCGCCTATCTGATCGGTCCCGGCGGTCAAGACGATTTTCATTGGCAGGTGCGGCATCCGGTGGTCGAGCCGCCCCCGGGAGTCAGGCAGCCGCAGGAAGTCATCCAGGAGATCGCGCATCGTCTCGGCATCCTCGACGGCGTCTACCGGATGATGAACCATCTGTACAGGCTGCAGGGGGATCATGCGCTGACGGCCGAGCGCCCTTACGCCAGCGCCGATGTCGTCGATAGGATGGCGCGCTCGTGGTTTGGCGAGGATCGCGGGTTGAATTGGTTCAAGGAGAACGGCGTGATACGCCATCCGACCGCCGCCGACGTAGCCTATATCGGTCCGAAGCTCGATGCCCGGATACCGATATATCTCGAGCATTTTCTGAGCCGGCGCAAGGAACTGGAAAAAGTGGTCGATGAGTTGAAACTGGACTGGGATCTGTCGGATTACCAGCCGATCGGTGATTTCGAACCTTGCCCCGCTTACGAGTCCCTTCAAAAGGGCGAGTACGACATGGTCGCGGTGCACTTCAAGTTCACCTACATCTACGGTGCTTACGGCAACGAGAACCCGTGGATCGACGAGATCTGCGAGGCAACCAATGCCTATCGAATTCTCCTGAACGAGTCGGTGGGCAAACGAAAGGGGATTCAGAATGGCGACGAGGTCTGGCTGGAGTCCCCGGTACGCAAGGTAAAAGCGATAGTCAAGCTAACGCAGTGCATCCATCCGGAGGTGGTGGGAGTGGGGGGGCATTTCGGCCACTGGGCGCCAGGTATGCCTGTCTCGCGTGGGAAGGGGATCAACTTCAATTCTCTTTGCCATCACGACCTCGAGCATGTCGACAAGATCTCCGGGGCGTTGGATCACTGCGTTCAGGTCAAAATCTACAAGAGCTGACAATCTCCGGGAAGGGCGGCGATGCCCGCCAGCGTGAGGGTGTTGGCCGCAAGTTCGAAAAAGCGCGCGTTGAACGGGGACTCGGGCTCGGCGATCACGATCTGCAGCAGTATCCCGGCCGGAGCGACGAACCCCAGCAGCACCGGCAGCGCACGGCGAGCTCCCGAACTACGCATTCCTATCGCAAATGGTTCTTCAGTTTGACAACCTGAATAGGAATGATTATCATTTGCGAGGCTCAAGTGAATGGCCTAGGGGCAGCGTTTCGAGAATGAACTGACGCCGCCGCTCACGAAAAATCTTCTTCAGGGAAACTATAAATGATGGCGATAAGAAATAAGGTTCTGGCACTTGCGCTCGCCGGTGCATTGGCTCCTGCGGCGGCGTTCGCGCAAGCGAGCAACGTGCAGATCTACGGACGAGCCAATCTCGGTCTCGACAATTATTCGGCGACCGGCTCGACCGCCGGCGCCGCGGCC
>JACQTO010000152.1 GCA_016210745.1 Betaproteobacteria bacterium | reverse complement strand
TGCAGCGCGGGCAGGTGATATTGCTGCCCTCGCCGAGCGAGGGCCGCAGGCGCTGGCGAGACAGTTCCAGCAGGCCGAAGCGCGAGATCTTTCCCATCTGCACGCGCGCGCGGTCGTAGCGCAGCGCCTCGCGCAGGCGGCTTTCCACCTCGCGCTGATTGCGCTGGTTTTCCATGTCGATGAAGTCGATCACGATCAGCCCGCCCAGGTCGCGCAGCCGCAATTGGCGCGCGATTTCGTCGGCCGCCTCGCAATTGGTGCGGAACGCGGTCTCCTCGATGTCGTGCCCGCGCGTGGCGCGCGCCGAGTTGACGTCGACGGAAACGAGCGCCTCGGTGTGGTCGATCACCACCGCGCCGCCGGAGGGCAGGGCCACTTGGCGCGAATAGGCCGTTTCGATCTGGTGCTCGATCTGAAAGCGTGAAAACAAAGGCACATCGTCGCGATAACGCTTCACGCGCGAGACATTGTCGGGCATGACATGCGCCATGAATTGGTGCGCTTGGTCGTAGATCGCGTCGGTATCGATCAGGAGCTCGCCGATGTCCGGCTGGAAATAGTCGCGGATGGCGCGAATGACCAGGCTCCCCTCCTGGTAGATCAGGAACGCGCCTTTTTGCGAACCGGAGGCGTCCTCGATCGCGTGCCAGAGCTGCAGCAGGTAGTTCAGGTCCCACTGCAGTTCCTCGATCGTGCGGCCGATGCCCGCGGTGCGGCCGATGATGCTCATGCCGGCCGGAATCGTCAGCTTGTCCATGGTATCGCGCAGATCGTCGCGGTCCTCGCCCTCGATGCGGCGCGAAACGCCGCCGCCGCGCGGGTTGTTGGGCATGAGCACCAGATAGCGCCCGGCCAAGCTGATGTAGGTGGTGAGGGCCGCGCCCTTGCTGCCGCGCTCGTCCTTTTCGACCTGGACGATCAGTTCCTGGCCTTCCTCCAGCGCGTCCTGAATGCGGGCGCGGCCGGCTTCGACGCCGGACTTGAAGAAAGTCCGCGCCACATCCTTGAAGGGAAGGAATCCGTGCCGTTCGGTGCCGTAGTCGACAAATGCCGCCTCGAGGCTGGGCTCGATGCGGGTAATGACACCCTTGTAGATGTTGCTCTTTCTTTGTTCCTTGGAGGCCGATTCGATGTCCAGGTCAATCAATTTCTGACCGTCGACGATCGCGACCCGGAGTTCCTCGGCCTGGGTCGCATTGAATAGCATGCGCTTCACTGTTTTGCCTCCCGCGCGCGCGGGCAGGACAAACCTCTAGCCTATTTTTTAGCAGGCTGCTATCTCATCGTTTGCATCGTTCTCGCTGATCACGAAGGGATTGGCTTGTCGTCAGTGGTCCCCTGAGTCGCAGGGGACCGGAATAATCTGCCGATACTTTTGGCGCGCAAATCAAGTAACATCAATGGTCTGTTTCGACCAACCTTTGCTGGCTTCGGGTTCATCGCGTGCCTATCGGGGAAACATCCGGATAGAGGAAGTAACCCCCGCAAGCGGCAGAACCGGGGAACAGGGTAGCCGGTTCAAATTATCCACAGAAAAAACCGGCGGTCCCGCAACGCAAGCCGCGCCCAGATGATAAGCAAAATTAAGGATTTAAGCAATGCCTCGACATTGGTTGTCGGGGCCGAGGGGGACGACCAGCGAGTGGATAACTTTCTGTTTCGTCACTGCCGAGGGGTGCCGCGAAGCCATATCTATAGGATTCTTCGCACCGGCCAGGTGCGGGTCAACAGCGGTCGGGTGGACGCCACCCAGCGACTTCGGGAGGGCGACCGTGTACGAGTTCCGCCGATCCGCCTCAAGGCGGCGAAAGCGGGACCCGGCCCGGCGCCGCAGGGACCCGAACTGCCCCTGGTCTATGAAGACGACGGGCTCCTGGTCCTCGACAAGCCATCCGGGGTCGCGGTCCACGGCGGCAGCGGCATCTCCTTTGGCGTGATCGAGCGCATGCGGGCGGCCCGGCCCAAGCTCAAAGTTCTGGAATTGGTGCATCGGCTCGACCGCGATACCTCGGGGCTGCTGATGTTGGCGAAAAAGCGCTCCATATTGGTGCGGCTGCACGAAAGCCTGCGCGCCGGAGAAGTCGACAAGCGCTATCTTGTGCTGGTCAAGGGCCGCTGGACACAGGCCGAACGAAGCGTGAGCCTGGCGTTGCGCAAGTACCTGACCGGGGCGGGCGAGCGCCGCGTCAGCGTCGACAGCGAAGGCAAGTCCGCGCAAACGGTGTTCCGGCTGGAGCGCCGTTTCCGCGATTTCACCTTGCTCTCGGCCGAGCTTCGCAGCGGTCGAACGCACCAGATTCGCGTGCACCTGGCCCACCTCGGCTACCCGATCGCAGGCGACGACAAGTACGGCGATTTCGAGTTGAACCGGACGCTCTCGGCGCGCGGCTTGAAGCGCATGTTCCTGCACGCCGCAGAGCTCACGCTTACGCATCCTGGCTCCGGCGAAGTGCTTCGACTGACTTCGCCGCTGCCGGCCGCTCTGGCACAGTTTCTCGAAACTCTTGGCTCCTGAGATGGAAGAACTGACCCGGACCATCCGGCAAGGCAGATTTTGCCTTCTTCAATCTCGTGTTTTCGTGCCGTTGCGAAGTTGCAACGGCACGAAAACACGAGACCTATATAACGTCAAAATCCTCCCCGCGACGGGCCTGGATGCGCCGCGAAGCGGTGCGAAGTGCCGCCAATGGCCGCCGCACCACGCCTGATCTGCCGCGGCAGCGACCTGGTCGATTCGGGCGGCGGCGTGCGCTTCGAGGTCGATTGCTCCGGAGTTCCGACCCAGGCATTCGCGGTGCGCTATGGCGGCAAGGTCTATGCCTACCTGAATCGCTGCGGCCACATGCCGATGGAACTGGACTGGATGCCGGGGAAGTTCTTTGATGGCAACGGGTCGCTTTTGATATGCTCGACACATGGTGCGCTCTACGAGCCCGCTTCGGGGCGATGCCTCGCCGGGCCCTGCGCGAACGGACTGGTTCCGGTCGCTGTCGAAGAACGCGACGGAATGGTGTATCTCAAAGGATAGGTCACGATGGCCGATAACGGCAGCAACTGGGAACGCGAGACGCTCGAGAGGCTGGCGTTTGCCGCGATCAAGGAACAGCGGAAGGTGCGCCGCTGGGGCATTTTCTTCAAGCTTCTCACCTTCGCGTACCTGACATTTCTTATCTTGCTCGCGCTCGACTGGCGCGGAGACACCGGCGCGCTGAAGGGCGTCAAGCACACCGCCCTGATCGATATCGTCGGCACCATCGAACCCAAGGGCGAAGCGAGCGCCGACCGCATCACGGCGTCGCTGCAGAGCGCGTTCAAGGACACGAACACCCAGGGCGTGATCCTTCGCATCAACTCCCCCGGCGGCAGTCCGGTTCAAGCCGGGATCATCTACGACGAGATCCGGCGCCTGCGGGGTCTGTACCCGAGCATCCCCATGTACGTGGTGGTCGAGGACATCTGCGCTTCGGGCGGCTATTACATCGCCGCTGCCGCAGACCGCATCTACGTCGACAAGGGATCGATCATCGGTTCGATCGGCGTTCTCATGGATGGATGGGGCTTTACCGGCACGATGGAGAAGCTGGGCGTCGAGCGCCGCCTGCTTGCATCGGGGGAGAACAAGGCCTTCCTCGATCCGTTCTCGCCGGTCGATCCGAAGCAGCAGGAGTACGCGAAGGGACTGTTGTCCGAAATCCACCAGCAGTTCATCGACGTGGTGAAGAAGGGCCGCGGCAAGCGCCTGAAGGAAGACCCGGAGGTGTTCTCGGGACTGATGTGGACGGGAACGAAGAGCGTCGATTTGGGGCTGACCGACGCACTGGGCAGCATCGACTTCGTCGCCCGCGAAGTCATCAAGGCCGCGGACATCGTCGATTTCACGCAGAAGCAGAACATCGCCGAGCGATTCGCCAAGCGCTTCGGCGCGGCCATGGCCGAGGCCTTGGTCAAGGTGGCTTCGCCGCGGGATTTGTCGTTGCGCTAGAGAAATTGGGGTCAGAGTAACATTTCCTCGGACCGACGCTGGGAAGGGTGGCAGCGTTGGGGAAATGTTACTCTGACCCCAATTTCTAGCTTGCCGATTCCGGATCCGCGACGTCCTGCGCATCCCGTTCGCAAGGACGCCGGACCCTGCCAACTTCAGTCCGCTCGCACACCTTCTCCTTGCCGCCTGGGGCTTCGCTTTCGTGCGGAACCTTCATATTTCTGCAAACGGCATCGGAGGGGTTTCTCACCGCGGGGCCGGCACGCGGCCAGCGCTAAGTAATTGAAGGATCAAGGGTGCGCCGGCGAAGCGGGCGCCGGAACGGGCAGGATGAAATCACCGCGTGGCTTGGCGCTAGGTATTAACCCCTATATCAATAACCATTAATACCTAATAGTTTTGTGGTCAATAAGCAGAAACGTGGTAAGGGGAAGGACGGAATCGCAGCAACACGCAGTCAAGAACGCGGTTCCGTCCGGTTTCGCGCTAATAGGGGGAAGGAGAGGGCAATGAAATTCAAACTCGCAGCATGGGGTCTTGCAGTTCTGGCGATCGGTACCTTAACGGCTTGCGGCGGGGGAGGCGGTGGAGGCGATGCCGGAGGTGGAACGACCGCCGCTGCCGCCGGCGGAGGTGCTCCGACCGGCACCAGCGTGGCCGTGGCTGCGGCCGCGGCCCCTGCGGCCACCAACACTGCGAGCAATCCGAATCAGGCCTTCGCTCTCATCCTCACTGCCGGCGGTGCGCCCGTGGTGATTCAAAGCCCGCCCGTGCTGAATTTCGCGGTGATCGACTCGACCGGCAAGCACGTGCCCGGTCTGACGCTGTTCAATGCGGCCGGTGCGACGGCAGACCCGAATTGCAGCGGAAACAACGTGACCGCGGCAATCGCAAAGCTCGATGTTCCCGCCGATAACTCCCCCGCCACCTGGCAGAGCCTCATCTCGCGCCAGAGAATGGCGGCCGATACCGGTGTGAGATACGCAGTGACCGAAGGGTCGATCGACCCGAAACCCACCGCCACGATCACCAATCCCGCAACTGCCCTGACCGATCCGAGCACGCGCATTGTCGGCATACTGGAAGAAAACGCGACAGGGGGCTACTACACCTACCGTTTCGCGACCGATGTGTCGACTACTCTGCTGATGGCCGACGCGGTCGCCGGGAAGAACGTCGCGACCACCTCGACCCAGACGGCGAACAAAATAGCCAATAACGGCAATCTTGCCGTCAAAGACGGCAAGACCATTCATCGCGTCGGCCTGCAGTTGTGCTACACCGACCCGGCGACCAAGGCCAAGGTGGTAGTCAATCCGATCTTTGACTTTACCGTGGGTGCCGATGGCATTGGCGTTGCCGTCAAAGCCGCGGACGGCAAGACACCCACTGACTACAGGAAGGTAGTCGACAAGGCCTCATGCAACGAGTGTCACGGAACGCTTACGGTGCACGGGACGCGTGTCGATCCGAATTACTGCGTGATCTGCCACAACGCGAACAGCAAGGACTACACCACCAACACGACCATCGACTTCAAGTTGATGGTCCATAAGGTTCACATGGGCAAGGAGCTGACCAAAGACTACGTGGTCAACAGAATTTCTACGGCCACGAGCGGGGGCGTCGTCGCAAAACTTACAAATACGACTACGGGTCTGGTCTCCGGCATCGTGTATCCGCAGGCGCAGCAGAACTGCGTCAAGTGCCACGACGGGTCGGCGTCCGCGACCAACAAGACCACGCAGGGCGACAACTGGAAGAGCGTACCCAGCCGCAATGCCTGCGGCGCCTGCCATGACGGGATCGACTTTGCGACCGGGAAGGGGACAACCCTGGGTGGAGCGACCACCGGGCACATCGGCGGCGCCAAGGGCGATGACAAGCAGTGCGTCCTATGCCACGATGCAACGTCGGTCCCTGTCTACCACCAGGACACGATGACCACGACCGAAGATGCCGCCAAACGCACCATGAGCGCGACGATCAGCAAGGTGGAAGTCGGCGCAACGGACGGAAGTGTCACGGTCACCTTCACGGTATCCGATGGCGGTGCGGCGGTCACGGATTCGACCAAGTTCACCAAGCCCCAGTTCTCGCTGGCCAAGCTTGTTCCCGGGGCACTTGTTGGCGAATCCAGCCACTGGGTGAGCTACACCGGCCGCTTCCGCACCAAGGATGCGACGAAAGAACCTGTGCTTCAGGGTTACAGCGAAAACGGCGGCACGCTGACCGCCAACGCCGACGGGACCTTCAGCTATAAGTTCGCGCTGGCAACGGCGGACGTTGCGGGTGACATCCGCACTGTCACGCACGCGCATAACGTTTCGACGGTGGCGCCCTACGCCACAACCACCTGGACGGGAGCAGGGGCTACTGTTGCAGGTACCGGAGTGAATGTTGTCGCGTATGAGCCGGCCTTGACCCATCGCGTGGGCATGGAATTCCAGAAAGTCGGCACGCCAAACGTCGACGCCGTCACCAACGCCTATTTCGATTTCGTTCCGGATGGCAGCGCCGTCAGCACCACGCGCAATATCGTGACCATGAACAACTGCAGCGCCTGCCACGCGGGGGTCAAGCTGCATAAGGGCTATGCCACGGAGTATTGCGTGACCTGCCACAACCAGAGCACCTTCGACCCTTACACCGGCGAGACGGTGGATCTGCAAAGATTCATCCACAAGCTTCACCGTGGCAAGGACCTGCCCAGCATTCAGGCCGGAGGCACATTCAAGATCAACGCCATCGATTTCGCCGCCGGCAGGTTCCCAGGAAATATCGCGGACTGCGCCTTCGCGTGCCACAAGGAAACGGGGACAAAACCCGGCACTACGGCATTGCTTGAGAATGCGGCCAATTGGTACAAGGTGCCCAGCAAGCGCGCATGCGAAGCCTGCCATGACAGTACCGCGGCATTGGCACATATCAACGGACAGGTCACGGCGGCCCAGGAATGCACGACGTGTCACGGCGCCACGACCACTTTCGGTCTGGATGTCAAATCAGTCCATAACCGCTAGTCCGGTCTTTGGGGTGTGACAGCCGGGGCACGGCGTGACGTGCCCCGGCAAATCAATATTCAGGAAATCCTAGCCAAATATATTTGGAATTTTGCTTCCAGCGTTGCGATGTTGCGCGGACGAAAAGCCGTCCGCGCGGATCGTCGATCGTGCACGGATGAAGAAGCCATCCGTGCAC
>JACQTO010000154.1 GCA_016210745.1 Betaproteobacteria bacterium | reverse complement strand
CTGCAGCAGGAACTCGAAGCGCAGGGGCAGCGCGCGCTCGCCGTTCGGACCGATGTCTCGGACCCGGACTCGGTCGCCGCTATGGTCGAGCGCACGCTTGCCGCCCTGGGCCGCATCGACGTGCTGGTCAACAACGCGGCCATGCTCCAAGACATCACCATCGGGCCCTTCTGGGAATTGCCGCCCGATGAATGGCGCCGCGCGATCGACGTGAACGTCACCGGCACGTTCCTGTGTTCGCGCGCCGTCGTGCCGGCTATGCAACTGGGGCAATGGGGTCGGATCATCAACCTGTCGTCCATCATCGTACTCTCGGGCCGACCCAACTATCTGCACTACACCGCATCGAAATCGGCGCTGATCGGCATGACCCGAGCCATGGCGCGCGAGCTCGGCCGCTGGAACATCACCGTCAACGCATTGTTGCCTGGCACAACGAAAACGGATTTCAGCCGAACGTCGGCCCAGGGCGACCATTTCGAGCGCGCGATGCGCGAGCAGGCGATTCAGCGCCTCGCGGACATGTCGGACCACGCGCGCGTCGTTTTGTTTCTGTGTTCCGAGGACGCGAGCTTCGTCACCGGACAGAATCTTGTCTGCGACGGCGGTCGTAACTTCAATTAGGATTGAGGATCCAGGATTGGGGATTTGAGGGCCGTGCTTGGCGCGGCTAACTTCGCCTGAATCCTGAATCCTGAATCCTGAATCCTGAATCCTGAATCCGCAGGCACCTTAGTCCCAATCGAGCAGGCCATCGGCGAGGACGATCGACTTTCCTCTCACTTCGATGCGGCGCCGCGCGGCCAAATCCTTCATCACCTTGCTCACCATCTCCCGCGATGCACCCACCATTTTGGCGATCTCGGTTCTGTTGATACGCTGGTTCACGATCTTCTGTCCGTCGACCACCTCGGACCTCTCCAGCAGCCAGTGCGCGACCCTCCCATAGACATCCATCAGCGCGAGGCTGCTGATTCTCTCGTCGGCAACGCGCAACCTGCTGACCAGCTCACGCAACACCGCCATCGCCAGGGGACGTTCTCTATTCACGTAAGCGGCGAAGTCGCTGCCTTTGAGCAACAGCAACTCGCAGGCGTCATTCGCTATGACGCTCGCCGAGCGCGGCTGCTTGTCCAGAAGGCTCATTTCGCCGAAGAACTCCCCGGGCTTGAGAGTGAAGACGATAATCTCTCCGTGCCGGGGCTCCTTCAGAATGACGTTCGCATGCCCCGACAGGATGACGTAGAGCGCGTCCGAAACCTCGCCCGCTTCGATAATGGTCTCGTTGCGCGAATACCATCTTCGACTGGAAACCTGCGCCAGCATAGAGAGCTGGCGTTCTGACAGCGTAGCCAGCAGCGGCACGCTCTTGAGCACAAGCCAAGACACGCGATATGCAATCTGGGCGTCAGCAGACATAGGGCATCCTTCGATTCGAGGTCGACGTGGACTGATGCATGCTTCCCCTGCTCCCTTTGGAGTTGCAGCAATCATATAACGTTACCATGAGCTCCGGAAGTTTCCCGGCGCCGCATCGGGATGCCGTTACGCCGTGCCCGAGCCCGTTCGATTTCGCCCGCGCCCCATTGGCGCCAGGGCGGTGCGATAATGTGTCCCGTCAATCTGCAGTTCGCCGCTTGAGCGCCATGAAGGAGATCACAGGATGAAAATTCGCACTAACGGCATCGACCTCAACTACACCGTCGACGGCAATGGACCCTGGGTGGTCATGAGCCATTCGATCGCATGCAGTCTGCACATGTGGGACCCACAGGTCGAGCTGCTGGCGAAGCATTTCAAGGTGCTGCGTTTCGACACCCGCGGCCACGGCGCAAGCAGCGCGCCCGAAGGCGAATACACACTCGAGGCGCTGGCCGACGACGTGAAGGGCATGCTCGACGGCCTGGGCATTACCGCCTGCCGCTGGGTCGGCCTGTCGATGGGCGGCATGCTCGGACAGACTTTCGCGCTGCGCTATCCGGGCATATTCACCGCGATGGTGCTGGCCGATACGTGCAGCCGCTATTCGCCCGATGTCTGGCCGCAGTGGGAGGCACGCATCAAGACCGCGCGCGAGAAGGGCATGGAGCCGCTGGTCGAACCGACATTATCGCGCTGGTTTACCGAGCCTTTCCGCGCCAGCCGGCGCGACGTCACCGATCCCGTCGCGGCGATGATCCGCGCAACCCCGGTCCCCGGATACGCCGGCTGTTGTTACGCGATACCCAAGATCAACTTGACGCACCGGCTGAAGGAGGTTCGGTGCCCGACATTGGTGATCGTGGGCGAGCAGGACCAGGCCACGCCGATGGAGATGGCGCGCGAGATTCACGGCGCCATACCCGGCGCGCAACTGGTCACTATTCCCTCGGCATCGCATCTATCCAATCTCGAGCAACCGCAGGCGTTCAACAAGGCGCTGGCTGCGTTTCTCGAGAAATCGCGCTGAAAACCCGAGCCGGCTGACCGGGGAATCGGGCTCGCCCGCACAACGCCCGGAGTGCAAACCGGCACGACATATGGCTGACAAGACCTATCTCGACTGGCCGTTCTTCGAGGACTCGCACCGAGCGCTGGCGCGCGGCCTGGACGACTGGGCGGCAACCCA
Source organism: Betaproteobacteria bacterium (assembly GCA_016210745.1). GTDB lineage: Bacteria > Pseudomonadota > Gammaproteobacteria > Burkholderiales > SG8-39 > JACQTO01. The sequence continues at coordinate 38,685 of JACQTO010000154.1, read as the reverse complement.
TCTCGCAGGGCGCACGCACGATGAGCTCGATTCGGCTTGCCGCGCCCTAGTCGCGGACCTTGCCGGCGGCGGCTGGCTGGGCTACTGCGTGCCTGCAGCCTACGGCGGCCGGCTGAAGAATATCGACTCGCGCTCGCTTTGTATCCTGCGCGAGACGCTTGCCCGCTACGAAGGGCTCGCCGATTTTTGCTTTGCCATGCAGGGACTGGGGTCGGGCGCGATCTCGATCGCCGGCAGCGAGGAACTCAAGCGCCGCTACTTGCCCAAGGTCGCCGCCGGCGAGGCAATAGCCGCATTCGCGATCTCGGAGCCCGACGCCGGCTCCGATGCCGCAGCGATGACCACGAGCGCCCGCCTCGAGGGCAGCCATTACGTGCTCGATGGCGAGAAGACCTGGATCTCCAACGGCGGTATTGCCGACTTCTACTGCGTATTCGCGCGCAGCGGCGAGGAAGGAGGGGAAAAATCGGGTGCCAAGGGCATCAGTGCTTTCGTGGTCGATGCCGACACGCCGGGGCTGGAGGTCGCTAAACGCATCGACGTGATCGCCCCGCATCCGCTGGCGACGATTCTATTCAACGGTTGCCGCGTGAGCGCCTCGCAGCGCCTGGGCGAGCCCGGCGCCGGGTTCAAGATCGCAATGCAGACCCTCGATATCTTCCGTGCTTCGGTTGCCGCTGCGGCGCTCGGCTTCGCCCGGCGCGCGCTCGACGAAGCCCTCGCGCGCTCGACGACACGCAAGATGTTCGGACGTACGCTGGCCGACTTCCAACTCACGCAGGCGGCGCTCGCCGACATGGCCACCGGCATCGACACCTCGGCACTGCTTACCTACCGGGCGGCGTGGCTGCGAGACGAAGGACTGCGAAAAGACAAGCGCGGCGCCCGCACCACGAGCGAAACGGCGATGGCGAAGATGGTCGCGACCGAAACCGCACAGCAGATCATCGACCGCGCGGTGCAGATATTCGGCGGCCTGGGCGTGGTGAGCGGGCAGCCGGTGGAAAAGCTCTACCGCGAGATCCGCGCACTGCGCATCTACGAGGGTGCGACCGAAGTGCAGAAGCTGATCATCGCGCGGGAAATTCTGCATCGCCATTGATAGGCAATGCCGCTGGTACAGGGCGGGCGGCTCAAAGCGATCGCAGTGACAACCGGGAGCCGGACCCAAGTGCTCCCCGATCTCCCCACCGTTGCCGAGGCCGGCTACCCGCGTTTCCAGTCCATCGCACGGCAGGGGATCGTGGCGCCGGCGGGAACGCCCCGCCCGATCATCGACAGGCTGTCCCGGGAACTGTCGCGCATACTCAAACGGAGGAGAACGTAAAACCCCCGCTCAATGCGTGGGAAAGGACAGCGCGGGGTGAAGGCGGCTTCGGCAAGGCCGGGATGCCGACATCGGCATCGGGTTTTTTCCTTTCCCGACCGTTCGCCGTCACGCGGGATAGGGAAGGGCGGCGCTTGGCAGTCGCATTTGCGTCGGTGTCAGATAGCCGCGTCTGTCGCGGAATATCGCGGGGTTCAAAGGTGTTGACGAACATGCCTTTCACAACCCGGAGGAACCCATGAAGCGCGCATTGCTTGTTGTACTTCTGGCGGGCGGACTGGCGGCGGCGACCGCGCCGGCCTGGTCGCAGGGCCCGCCTGGAGAACGCCCGATGTTCTCCACCACCAAAGTCGATGGCACGGACAACGTCTACATCTTCCGCTACGGCAACCACCAGGCAATGTTCGTCGTCACCAGCGACGGCGTGATCGCCACCGACCCGATCGGCTACGGGCGCCCGCAAGCGGTAAGCACCTACGTCGACGAAATCAAGAAGGTCACCGACAAGCCGATCAAGTATCTGATCTACAGTCACCATCATTTCGACCACATTGCCGGCGGCCAGCCGTTCAAGGATGCGGGGGCGAAAATCATCGCCCACAAGAACGCCAAGAAGCGCTTGGCGGCGATCAAGGATCCGGCCACCCCGCTGCCCGACGAGACGATGGACAAGAAGAAAACCATCAAGCTCGGCGGCACCACGCTCGAACTGAGCTACGTCGGCCTGAACCACTCCGATAGCTCGATCGTCATGCGTTTGCCGAAAGAGAAGATCCTGTTCGCGGTCGACTTCCTTCCGGTCGGCTCGGTGCCGGGCCGCGGCATGATCGACTTTCATCCGCTCGAGGCGGAAAACTCGATCAAGCAGGTGCTGAAGATGGATTGGGAGCGCCTGATCCCAGGCCATCCGGGGCCCGGCGGTCGCCTGGGCACCAAGGCCGACGCGCAGGACCAGCTCACATTCCTGCAGGACGCCTCCGAGGCCGTGAAGGTCGCGGCGCGCGAAGGCAAATGCTGGGAACCGGCGGAGAAAGAGGTCAAGCTGCCGAAATACGAGAAGTGGCCCGGCTATGAGGCCAACCTGCCGTTCGTGCTGCGGCGCTACTGCGGCTTGTGGGGGCGCGGGACCTGATGAGCGTTTGCCTCGCGCACGGCGCGCAGCCAAGCGCCGTGCGCAAGCAGCTTGATGCAGGCGAGCAGGCTCGAGCGCAAGGCGGCGCGCAGTAGTCTTGCGCTAGACGTGGTCGCGACATGAGGTTCGCGGCGTTGCGGCGCGCAGGCAGCGATCACGACGGGAGCAATCGATGTCAAGGGTCCGGCTCGCAGGCATCAAAGCGTGCGTCTTCGATGCCTATGGAACGCTGTTCGACGTAAACAGCGCCGCGGCACAGGCAAAAGACGAACTGGGCGAGCACTGGCAAACGCTCGCGGAACTCTGGCGCGCCAAGCAACTGCAATACACCTGGCTGCGCGGCCTGATGGGCAGGCACGCCGATTTCTGGCAGGTCACCGGAGACGCCCTCGATTATGCGATGGCGAGCCTCCGAATCAGCGACCCGCATACGCGTGAAAGGCTGATGGGACTCTACCTTCGTCTCGCCGCCTTTCCTGAAGTCAAAGGCGCGCTCTTGCGCCTCAGAGAGGCCGGCATGAAACTCGCGATCCTTTCCAACGGCGAGCCGAAGATGCTCGCCTCGGCTGCGCGGAATTCGGGTATCGAAGAACTTCTGGATGCGGTCTTGTCCGTCGAGGCGGTGAAAGTCTTCAAACCGCATCCGCACGTCTACCGCATGGCCGAGGAGCGATTCGGCCTTACGGCGCAAGCGATGTGCTTCGTGTCCTCCAACGGTTGGGATGCGTACGCGGCCAAGGCGTGCGGCTATCGGGTCGTCTGGTGCAACCGGTTTGCGCAGGCCCCGGAACGGATTCCATCGCCGCCCGACGCCCAGATCGACACCTTGGCGCAGCTGCCGGAGCTAGTCGGCGCTTAGGACCCAGGATTTAGTCACTTGCAAATTCGGCGAAGATCGGGTTTCTGAATTCGTCTCCCCTTTTCGTGCAGTTGCTTGCAACTGCACGAAAAGGGGAGATCGATAAACGGCAAAACCAGCTTCCTTGGTTCCGGTTCGTTCGGCCTAGGATCTAGGGGAAGTCGGCCGCGCAAAGCGCGGCCCCTAAATCCTCAATCCCAGATCCTGAAATCCTGCATTTCAGTCGATGCGAACATTCGCGCGTTTGATGACCGGCCCCCAGCGCTCGCGCTCGCTCTTTATCAGATCGGCGAATTCCTCCGGGGTGCCGCCGATGGGGTCGATCCCGAGACCGTTGATCCGTTCCCGGACTGTCGGCGAGTTCATCGCGGCGTTGGCGCCGCGCTGGATCGCGCCGATGACCTCGCGCGGCGTGCCGGCCGGCACCATCAGCCCGTTCCAGGTGTAGGCCTGGACGTTCTTGTATCCCAGCTCGACGAATGTAGGCACATTCGGAAACTGCCTCACCCTGGCCGCCGCAGCGACGGCAAGCGGTTTTACTCCTGCCGTTTTGACGGCAGTGACCGCCGACGGCACCAGCTCCAGCGTGAGATTCACCTGCCCCGCTTGAAAGGCCTGGGTGGCCGGCGCGCTGCCCCGAAACGGCACGTGCAGCAAGTCCAAGCCCGCGGCCGAAGTGAACAGCACCATGCCCAGGTGACTCGAGAGCCCAACGCCGGCCGAGGAAAAGCTCACCTTGCCCGGATTCGCCTTGGCATGGGCGATCAGTTCCGCAAGGGTTGTGACCGGAATGCTCGAGTTGACGAGGAGGATGTTGGATGTGGTCGTGAGCAGCGTCACCGGCGCGAAAGCGTCCTGGGCAAAAGGAACTTTCGAGAACAGCAGATGCGCCATGACGTTGGTGACCAAGGTGCCCATGAGGATGGTGTAGCCGTCCGCAGGGGACTTGGCGGCGAATTCGGCGCCGATCATTCCGCTCGCGCCGCTGCGGTTGTCCACGACGACCGCCTGGCCCCAGGTCTTGGTAAGCTGGTCGGCGACAAGCCGCGCGACGATATCCGTCGGCCCCCCTGGCGGGAATGCCACGACCAGTCGAACCGACCGGTTCGGAAACGTCTGGGCCATGGCCGAAGTGGCCAGGCACACCAGGGCGAGAATCAACGACAGGGATTTCAACATGCGCACGATCTTTCCTCCTTTGGCAGTTTCAAAACTTCGCGTTCACCGGCACGGTGCGCGGTTGCGCGGCGGCCGCAGCGGCGGACATTCGCTCGAGCGCCTCGTCGACGTTCATGACGTCGCCGAAATGCAGCAGGCAATTGGTGAGGGCCCCCACGTGCGTCTGCGCATTCTGAGCGGCGAGCGCGTCGGCAAGCATGACGGTGCGGAAGTTGAGCATCATCGCATCGCGGGCAGTGGATTCGCAGCAGACGTTGGTCGAGGTTCCGGAAATGAGCACCGTATCGATGCCGCCGCTGCGAAGCTCGCGCTCCAGGCTCGATGAGCCCTGGATAAAAGCGCTGTAACGGCGCTTGACCACCGTCAGGTCGCCCGGCTGCGTCTCGAGCGCCGGCCATAAGGCGTAGCCCTCGGAACCCTGCGCCAGTTCGGCCATCCTCCGCGCGCGGCGCTGCGGACTCATCAGGCACTCATGCATGAAGGACCAGTCGCGATCCGTACCGTCGGCCGCAGTCAGTATCCAGATCACGCGGCCTCCAAGCGCCCGCAGTGCACCTGCGGCGCGGTTGATCGCGGGGACGATATCTCGCGCCGCCGCGATTTCCGCCTGGAAACCGGGTTTCAGATAGTAGTTCTGCATGTCCACCACCAGCAGCGCGCAGCGGGCCGGGTCGATGCGGTCCAGGCAATGAAGCCTGCCGCGCATGCTCACCACGCGCTCGATCACGTCCCGGGACATGCCGTACATCAGAGATCTTCCACTACGAAGTCCAAACCTCATTAGAACACGAACGCGATCCTGCCTCTATTTGATGTGGATCGCTTTTCTTTTCCCTTGACCGATATTATGCGCGACGCACGCCCTCGCGGCCAGACGTGCGCGCAAGCCGCGCGGCATCCTGTATGCTCGGCTGCAATGCGGCGTGCGCGGAGCATTTTTGGCGAGGGCCGCGCTGCCATCGGCTGGTCGAGCTGCCCGCCTGTCGGCGCACTTGAACATTCAACGGAGAGAGAAAGCGTGAAAGCAGCCTATTTCATGCAACACGGCGGGCCGGAAGTCTTGCGCTACGGCGAAGTCCCCGATCCCGTGGCCGGGGCTCGGCAAGTGCTCGTGGACGTTCACGCAGCCAGCATCAACGGGGCCGACTGGAAGGTGCGCGCCGGCAAGTCCGCCGCGATCACCGGCGTTCCCTATGTGCTGGGGCGTGATTTTTCCGGCGCGATCAGTGCGCTCGGCGATGGCGTGGGCGAGTTTCGCGTCGGCGATCCCGTCTTCGGGGTCTGCGATGTCGGCCAGGAAGGCGCTTACGCGGAGAAGATTGCGATCAAGGCGGCTCTCGTGGCGCGAAAGCCCGCCAGCCTTTCGCACGCGCAATGTGCGGCGCTCGCGCTCATCGGCCTTACCGCCCTCATTGCGATCGAGGACACGCTCCAGCTCAAGTCAGGCGAGAAGATCCTGATCCAAGGCGGCGCGGGCGGGGTCGCCGGTTTCGCCATTCAGCTTGCCAAGCATATCGGCGCGCGCGTAGTCACGACGGCGAGCGCTGCCAATCATGCCTACGTGCGCGGCCTCGGTGCCGATGAGGTAATCGACTACAACACGCAGGACTTCACCCAAGCGGTGTCGGGCTGCGATGCGGTGTTCGACACCGTCGGCGGCGAGGTGACCATGCGTTCGTTTGCCGTCCTGCGACCGGGCGGTCGCGCCGCGTTCATCGCCTCGGGAACTGTCGCACCGGTCCCGCCGCGCGCAGACGTGGCGTCGCTGCGCCCCAACGTGACGCGCGACCGCGCGCATCTCGAGCGGATCGTCGCGCTGGTCGCAGCCGGCGCGGTGCGCGTACCCGAGATAGCACTCTACAGGCTCTCGGAGGCCGCCGCGGCGCACGCGGTGAGCGAGGCGCGGCACCTGCGCGGCAAGCTGGTGTTCAAGGTGCGCTGACGGAAGCGCTTATCGCGTGAGCCACCGGCTTCGGCGTCGATTGCGCGCGGACCATGGACTGCAGTGCGGCGACCTCCTGGGGAAAGCGTTCCCAATACGCCACCCGAGCGGCCCTTTGCTGCAGCAGCGCGATGTCGATGGACTCCTCAGTCAGGCGCACCCCGAAGTCGGCCGGGACGGCGTGCGAAGACGTGCCCGCAGCGAACAGCCGCTCGAGTACGTAGTCGCCGACTTGCTCCTTGAAGTGCGAAGAATCCCAGTAGTAGCGCATCTCTTTGCGACTGCCGATCGGGGGCAGGGCTTCGGTCGTGATCGACGAGTATCCGCTGAAGTCGATGAGCGGAATCGGGGGCTTGTCCGAGTGCCGCGTCGAGTCTTCGGCGAGCACGCGCACCAACTCGCGCTTGCCGTTCTCGATCGAGTTCCATCCGCCGGTCGCCGCGGCGATTTCGATCTGATGGACGTGGGAGGGCGTAACGAAAATGCGCAGGTCGATTCCCTCTGCCCGACAGAACTCGACGATGCGCCGAATGTAGGCGATCGATGATTCCGCCGCCGCGGGCGCTCGCGCCGCGGGTGCGGCCATGGCGTCGCGGCTACGGGGCGCGGCAGCCGCCGTCTGGAAAGTCACTTCGAGGCGGTCGATCTCGTCGAAGTACGCCCGCGGGCCATTGCGCATGAAGCTCTCTTCCGGGCGGCGAAAAAATATCTCGCCAAGCCGCTGTCCGTCGGGGGCGAACCAGTTGAGCTCGTTCCAACCCTGGGATCGCAGGGTTTCGATGCTGGCCCGCAGCGTGTCCAGGCTCGCGAGCAGTCTGAGGTCCCCGGTCAGGTAGCGCCACCACCACGGCGTCCGGGCATCGAGCAGGATGTGCGGATCGAAGTCCGGCCGGGTAAAACTCGGCGCGAAACTGGCATGGTAAAGGTCGAGCCCAAGGACCACGTGGCGAAGCGGGCGAACCGCATGCGCGTGACGCAGATAAGCGAACATCTCGCGCGTGGTCGCGCCGTCGAAGGCGAGGTTGTAACAGGGCCCCGGGAGCCTCGCCCACACCTCGTGGGAGCAGCGCATGCCGAGGTGGCTGCGCGAGGTCCCGAGAATGATCGCTTGGGGCTGGACTCGACGCACCTCGAACGCCTTGTAGAGGCGCACCCGACGATAAACGGAAGGCTTACTCGCGTTAACCCCTTCGATCACCAATCCGCGGTACATGCCAAACGGATCGATCAGCGCGTCGAGCACCACGGCAGCCGCAATCAGCGCCAATGCCGTTGCCATGGCAATCACGCAGTAGCGCGACGGGACAATCTCGTTCTTCATCGCTGGCTTCAGGTCAGAACTGAAAGTACAGAAACTCCGAAACCCGCGAAAGCGAAAGCACGGAAATACCGAAGCCCGCTCCCACAAGCGCCGCCCAACCCGCACGGGGCCGCCACAGAGTCACGCCCGGCCGCGCCATGATTTCGTCGCTGCGATCGGCCTCCGAAGGGCCGGTGTAACCGGTGATTTCCTGCGTGTTGGGCGCGAGTAAGGCAATCAAGAGCAACCCCGCCGCCAGGACCAGCCCTCTGAGGTCGTTCCCGCCTGCCTCCGACACACCGTTCATCCCGGCCATCGCCTTGAGCATTTCGACGGCCGAGACCGTGTCGGCGGCGCGGAAGAACACCCAGGCGAGCACCACCGCAAAAATCGTAAGGGCCTGTCCCAGGCGGCGCTCCACGCGGCCGGGAGTTTCGGGCAGCCACCTGAGCCGCGGCCGCACTGCGCGCCAGCCGTGATTGACGGTGAGGCCGAGCCCATGCAGCGCGCCCCAGATGACAAAGGTCCAACCGGCGCCGTGCCACAGACCGCCGAGCAGCATCGTAAGCAGCAGGTTCAGGTAGCGGCGAATGCGTCCCCGCTGATTGCCGCCGAGGCTGAAGTAGACGTAATCGCGCAGAAACCGGGACAGGGTCACGTGCCAGCGGCGCCAGAAGTCGATGAGGCTGGTGGCCTTGTAAGGCGAGGCGAAGTTGATCGGCAGGCGTATGCCAAAGAGCAGCGCTGCCCCGACCGCCATGTCCGAGTATCCGGAGAAGTCGAAATACAGCTGAGCTGTATAGGCGAGCGCGCTACTCCAGGCCGCGAGGCAATCCAGCTTCGCGCCGGCCGCTGCGGCGTCGAAACCCGCGCTGGCGTACGGGGCGGCGGTATCGGCGAGAAGTACCTTCTTCGCCAGTCCGATGGCGAAAATCGTCACGCCCATCGCCAAGTAATTCGGCATTACTTCGCCGCGCTGGCGAAACTGGGGCAGCACCTCGCGGTGATGCACGATCGGCCCTGCGATCAATTGCGGGAAGAAGGTGACAAAAAGCGAAAATTCCAGCAGATCGAGCCGGTCCACCTTGCCGCGATAGGCATCCACCAGGAATGCGATCTTCTGAAAGGTGAAGAAAGAGATGCCCAGGGGCAGCACGATGGTGGCGAGATAGAGGTCGGCCCCGAACAGGGCGTTCACGTTGTTGACGAAAAAGTTGGCGTACTTGAACCAGCCCAGCACCGCCAAATTTCCCGCCAGCCCGAGGATCAACAAAGCCCGCGCCACTTGCGGCCGGGGAACCCGGCAAGCCATGATCAAGCGGCCGACACCGAAGTTCGCCAGCACCATCGGAACGATCAGCAGCAGGTAGACCGGATTCCACCAGCCGTAGAAGAACAGTGAGAGCAGCGTGAGCGCGAATATCGATCCCCGGTCCAAGCCGGCGCGCCGCAGCCCCCGGTGGATCAGCAGCGACAGAGGCAGAAAAACGAGGACGAAAGCGTAGGAGTTGAACAACATGTCGGGCTGCGCTTACGAATCAAAATTCCTTCGTGCCTCTGCCGCGGTCGCGCTTCGCTTTGCGCTCGCCTCGCCACCGGCGGATGCCGCGCGCGGCGCGGGCCCAGCGGCGCTGAGGCATGGGCTCGCTTTGCCACAGATGCTCGTTGCGGGCCGGCCAGTTCTCCTGACCGGGATGGGGCCAGGCCCAGAGCAGCGGGGCGAGTTCGCTCGCGCTTCGCGCTGAGGGCAGCGCCGCGGGCGCTGAACCAGGGATGGCCGGGACTGGTGCGCTCGGGCGCAGGAGAAGGCGAACGTCCTCCCAGCTTTCGCGAACGCCGATGAAGCAATTGATCGCATAACCGAGCATCACCACGTTGGCAAGGCAGAAGGCCGCGCTCACCCAGCGCCCGGCCGCAAGATCGAAACTGAAACCGACCAAGCCGGCGGCAATCAGAACGTATTCTGCGAGCACGTAACCGGCCGGAGCCGCGGTCCTGCCGCTTACTTTCGGCGTGCGGCTGAAAGGAATGCGCTGGCCGGTGATCGCCTGCTCGAGCGATTTGAGCACCCCGCCCAGATGCACCGGGACCAGCAGCAAGTTGAGCGCATACACCCGCGCCAGATCGCCGATGCGGTAGCCGCTGTAGCGCAGGTCGCGCCCGTAGAGAAAAAAGTAGGGCAGCGCGGTCAACGGCAGCCACGCGCTCTCGACGCTCTTGTCGAGCGGCAGGCTGAGCAGGACCAGCAGTCCGATATTGACCGCGGCAATCGAACCGAGGTAATGGACCCGAAAAAAGCCCTCCTGTATCTTGGCCGCGCGATGCGGCCGCGCAAATAGATAGCGGATCAGTTTGGGCAGGATGATCAGTCCGCCGTTGGACCAACGCCGGCGCTGGATCAAAAGCGAACCAAAGTCCGGCGGCGTCGCGCTGAACGCCAGCCGGTCCGGATAGTTGTAGAGCTTCCAGCCGCGAGCGACGAGATCCACGCTCGACTCCGTGTCCTCGATTACCGTTCGATCCTGAATGAATACCGGCACCTCGAAGCCGCGCTCGCGCACCAGTTCCTTGATGTCCCGAAGCGCAGCGACGCGCAACAAGGCATTGGCGCCCACCCAGTAGGTGGCGTCGAAGCGGGTGAAGCCCTGGTGAATGAGGTACTGGATATCCGTCGTTGCCCCCGCGACGCGTTCGAGCAACCCGGGCGGATTGGGGAAAGTGTTGTACGGCGTCTGCGCGACGGCGAGCCGTTCGTTGCCCGGACGCTGCATCTCGTTTATCAGGACGAGGGCATACTCCGGAACCAGCAGGCTGTCGGCGTCGAGAGTGATCAGATAATCCGCCGCCGGGGCATCGATCGAAGCGCCGGTGGCCGATGCGGGCGCAAGATGAACTCCGTCAGCGCGACGAGCTTCGTGCCAGCTTTGTCCCAGCAGGCCGATGTAGCTGTTGAGGTTCATAGCCTTATTCGGCTCGTGGGAGAGATTGACGTAGCGCTTGCGCTCGAAACAAGTCAGCTCGACGCGAAACAGCGCGGCCAGCCGGCGGTACTCGCGCTCGATGCGCGCGCGGTCCAAACTGCCGCGACCCATCGATGCGCGCAGGCTGCCGGCGCGCGCGCGATGCGCTCGCACCGCGCGGCCGAGCACGGCCTCGAGAAACAGCCGATCGGCATGATCGCCTGCCGGATAGTGCCTCGCCATCGACGCGAGCCACAGGGCGGCGCGCTCGTATAGACCCGCCAGCGTCGCCGCCTCGAAGTCCGGCCGCAGGGGGCCGCCGGAGCGCGCCAGGTATGACGCGCATGCGCGCTCCAGGGGCTCGGCAGCACGCTCCAATGTTGCCTGTATTTCCGCCGGCAGCCGGCGCATGGATTCGAGTTGGGCGCGGGACTCTGCATCGGCCGGTTCAGGCGGGTCGTCGATCAAGAGCACGACCCGCCGACGGGGATAATCCTGCAGCGCCGCGGACAGCAGCGTGCGCCGCACCACTGCCGGTTCCTCCTTGTACGAGGGCACGAGAATCGCAAGCGCCGGCGCGTCCCCCTCGTAGAGGGCCTCGCGCGCCTCGGGCGAGAGCGGCCGATGTTCGAGCCGCCGGCGCAAGTATCCGAGGCGCGTGAACTGATAGACGAAATTGCCGTAGATCAGTACCTGCGTGAATGCGATGAAGACAGCCTGCTCCAAGGAACCTTCAACGTCGCCGGCCTGCCAGCGGTACCACAGAATATGCGCGGTCTCCAAGCTTGCCGCCAACCATGCAAGCAGCGTTAGAGCGATCGCGGCGAGCGTGTAGTGCACCTCCCGCTCGTAGTTCGTGGCGGCTTTGACGCTGGCCGCACCAAGTCCGGTCACGGGGGAGCGCGCACGGATCCGGCGGTGACGATGCGGGTGACCAAGCCGTAGATTCAAATTCCTGGTTGTCATCAGCGACTCCCGTACAAAGAGGCGCACTGGCGCCGCTTGCCTTGACGATGTCCACTCTGCAACTACTGCTGGCGCGATTGGGTAGCCTTCACCCAAACGCTCGAAAGCGACCGATCCGTTCGACGCAAACCGTTGGATACCGCGTCGCCGTTGCTCGACACTGCGTGCTCGGACACCGATCGCCGGAGGCGCGGTATCCAGTGCGAGAACCCTGTGCCGTCGTTTGTTTTGCGGAAAAAAATCTCACCGGCACGAGAGGGGGCGAGCAGGTGTGCAGTGCAGCAATTGTTGTGCCAGGAGCAGAAAAGACGTTATTTAATCAACTGGTTACCAATACCAACCACACCTCATCGGCTTTGCCGCACGGCCCGAATCCGCGAAAAATGTCGCTGCGGCGCGACAGTCCGGTTGACGGGAAACGGCGCGGGGGACCGGCGAGTTTGGAAACGCACGGTTTTCGGCGCTCATGCAGCGCGGATTTTGTCCAGTCGCCGCTTCTCGCGGTAGCGAGTGCCCGCCAGCGCAAGCGGGAAGCCCGCCGCATTTCAGTGGTCCTGAGCCGAGCGGCGCGAGGGCTGCGCGTGGCCTCAGGATCGTTCAAGTTGGGCGTCGCCAGAAACCAACAGATACTGGGTTTGGCGGCGTTTATTGTTGATTTATTTAGGATTTCCGTGTCGCTTCGCGGCAACAGCGCAAGCTATCGCGGAAAAAAACGAAACCCTGGGGAGCCCCCTCGACCCCGGGCCTGCGGGGAAGAAGCAAATTGATCGCCGGGGCTGGCCGGGCACAGGTTGTCCCGGTCAGCCCCGGCGGGGTAAATCAGACCATCGACTTGCGCAATTGGTGTTTGAAGCTGTGAATGTGGTCCAGCGCGACCCGCAGGCTCTTGCGGTCATGCGCGGCGAGCGCCTCATCGCGTTTTTTCTGCCATTCCTTGATCTTGGCCTTTACCGCGCCCTTGTCGATGCCCTTCACCTCGTGGTGGACATGCATGTCGATATTGAGCTGCTTGCAGATCGCCTCGATCAGATGCTCCTTGTTCATCTGCGTATATCCCTGCACCTGCGGTGTCAGGTCTTTGGCGATTTCCCTTACCTCGACGAGCGTTTTCTTTTTCAGCTCGAGGAATGTGAACGTCATGGCTGGTAGCTCCTATGGTTATATCCATCAACTACAGTTCCCGCCCGCAACGGCGCACCCCGGCGGTCGGGAACAACTCGGATTACATCACTCCCGGCCGCTGCCTGTCATCTCCTCGCGTCCGCAGGTGAAATCCGCCGTCGCGACCGGCTGCTTTGACCCCCTCGGGCAGTCGACCTTTGTCAGATTAGGGTCATAAGGCCGCCGGCACCGAAACTGCGGCATCATAACGGTCATGAAAGTCGGTCCCGATTTTGCCCAGCTCCATTACCCGCGATCGTTCCTGAAGCTGCTGTTGCTCGCGCTCGGGGTGGTGGCGCTGCCGCTGATCTTCGCCTTTGTGAACGCCGCCATGTCCGTGCAACGGCTGACCGAGCAGAGCCAGATGGCGGTTGGGCAGGCGGCGCAAGCCGGGCGCAACAGCCGCATGTTGATGGAGCAGGTTACCGCGCTCCAGCGCATCGTGCGCCAGTACCTGATTCTTGGCGATGCCGATTTCCTCGAGGACTACGAGAAGGCGCGCGCCAGTTTCAAATCGACCACGAGCGACCTCGCGCTGTTGCCGCTGGACGAAGTGCAGCTGCGCGAGCTCAACCGCACCGTGGAAACGGAGCAGAGTCTGTATGAACTGCTGTACCGCGCACCGCCCAAGTCAGCCGATAAAACCGCGCTTATCGAAGGCTATGTTGCGCTGTCGGACCTGGCGCAGAGCGTGCTCGACGTCAGCAATGAAATGATCGACCGCGAGATCGAGACCCTGCGCCGTACCGCCGAGCATGCGCAGAGCATCCAGTGGTGGCAGCTCCTCGCGACCATTCCGATTGCAGTGCTGGTCGCGATCGTCGTCACCCTTGTCATTGCACGCCCCATCAGACAGCTCGACCGGGCGATCCGCCGCCTCGGCGCCGGCGATTTCGACGCCGAAATTCGAATCCAGGGCCCGGCGGATCTGGTGTACCTCGGCGCGCGGCTCGATGCGATGCGCAAGCGGCTGGTCGAGCTCGAGCAGCAAAAGCGTCTGTTCTTGCGCCATGTGTCGCACGAGCTGAAAACCCCGCTCACGTCCCTGCGCGAGGGATCGGGGCTGCTTGCCGAGGGTACGGCGGGACCGCTTTCTCCCGGACAGCAGGAAATCGTCGCGATACTTCAGCAAAAGAGCCTGGAACTGCAGCGGCTGATCGATGACCTGCTGGATTATCATCGCGCTCAGGAAAATGTCGCGCGCCTCGATCTGGCCCCGGTGCGGCTGGACCGCGTGGTCACGCGGGTACTCAAAGACCACATACTCGCGGCCAAGGCGCGCGGAATTCGCGCGGACTTGCGCCTGGATCCCGTGTCGCTCAAAGCCGATGCCGACAAGTTGCGCGTGGTAGCGGACAACCTGGTCTCGAACGCGATCAAGTATTCCCCTGATGGAGGTATCATTTCCATGGCGGTTCGAAAGGAAGGCAAGAGCGTGGTTTTCGACGTGAGCGACTCGGGGCCCGGCATTCCCCCCGAGGACCGCGACCGGATCTTCGACTGGTTCTTCCGCGGCGAACACGGTCATCAGGGCCGCGTGCGCGGCAGCGGCCTCGGTCTTGCGATTGCAAAGGAATTCGTCGCAGCGCACCGCGGCCGCATCGAAGTGGTGAACGACGACGCGAGCGGCGCGCATTTCCGTGTTAGCCTCCCCGTCCACTGATTGCGGTACCGATCTATGATTCGAACACTTGAATTCCTGTGCTGCCGGCCCATGAGACCGGCCTCGCCCGCAGGGGCAGGCTGCGAAACGCAGCGCGTGGCCGCGCGCGCAAAAGGGGGGACGCGATGAGCACTATCCTTCTCGTCGACGACGATCCCGACATCCTGAAATTGGTGTCGATACGATTGACCGCAGCAGGCTACAGCGTGCAGGCCGCCGATAGCGCGGAGCAGGCGCTTTCCGCGATGGCCGCCTCGCGACCGCAACTGGTCATCACCGACCTCAAGATGGGCGGCAAGGACGGCATGGCGTTGTTCGAGGACATCCATCAGCGCGCGCCCACCCTGCCCGTCATCATTCTCACGGCCCACGGTACGATTCCGGACGCGGTTGCGGCGACCAAGCGCGGCGTCTTCGGCTTTCTGCCCAAGCCCTTCGACGGCAAGCTCCTGCTCGAACAGGTGGAACAGGCAATGCGATTGACCGGGGCCGCGAGCGCGCCGGAGGCCGAGGAGGATTGGCGCCGCGACATCGTCACCCAAAGCGCGAAGATGGAGGACCTGCTGCATCAGGCGCGGCTTGTGGCGCAATCCGATGCGAGCGTGTTTATCCAAGGGGCAAGCGGCACCGGAAAAGAGTTGCTCGCGCGAGCTATCCATCGCGCCAGCCGCCGCGCCGACGGAGCTTTCGTTGCGATCAATTGCGGCGCGATTCCGGAAAACCTGCTCGAGTCGGAGCTCTTTGGCCACCGCAAGGGTTCGTTCACCGGCGCGACCTACGACCACAAGGGCTTGATTCCGGCCGCCGACGGCGGAACGCTGTTTCTCGACGAGATAGGCGACATGCCGCTCGCGCTGCAGGCGAAACTGCTGCGCGTGCTGCAGGATCGCGAGGTGCGTGCGGTCGGCGCGACCGAGGGGACGCCGGTCGACATGCGCGTTATTTCCGCAACGCACCGCGATGTGGAATCACTGATGAAAGAGGGCAAATTTCGCGAGGACCTGTATTACCGCCTGAACGTGGTATCGCTCTCGCTCCCGCCGCTTGCCGACAGGAGGGAGGACATCGTGCCGCTCGCCCTGTATTTCCTGAAAAACACCGCGATGCGCGACGGCAAACCGGTGCAGGCGTTCGCACCGGATGCGCTCGAGTTGCTGCGCGCCGCCCCTTGGCCGGGCAACGTTCGCCAGCTCCTCAATGTGGTGGAGCAGGTGGTGGCGTTCAGTGCCGGGGGCGTAATACCGGCCTCCCTCGTGCAACAGGCGCTGCGCGAAGAGCCGACGCCGCTTGCATCGCTCGAACAAGCGCGCAGCGCTTTCGAGCGCGACTACCTCGTTCGCATCCTGCGCATGACCGGCGGCAACGTGACCCAAGCCGCGCGGCTTGCCCAGCGCAACAGAACCGAGTTCTACAAGCTGCTGGAGCGCCACCGGCTGGAGTCGAAATTGTTCAAGCCGGACAAGGACTGATCCACTAGGCGCGCCGGAACTTCTCTGTCGTTGCCCGGCGACAGAGAATTTCCTTTGACTCCAGTCGGTTTTCTGCCGCACAGCGGAATCCGTCGCCCTCAGGCGACATTCCGGGGCGAAATATTTCCCTGGTGACCGCGCTAACTCATTGAATATAAGCAATTCTATACGCCTGGCACGGGGAATGCGTGATCCTGCCTGTAGCGGGGACAAACCCGCAAATTCTTGCAATCATCAGGAAAGGACCAGCTTATGAAAGTTCATCAAGTACCGAAGGCGGCGCTTGTCCTTGCCGGCATCGCGCTAGCCCTGCCGGCCGCCATGGCCGCCGAAGTGTCTGCCACCATGTCGGTCGACGCCAAGTTCCACGCGCTCGATACGAACCAAGACGGCTTTATCACGAAAGGCGAGATGAGGCGCTATCGCGGCTACGACAAGGCTTTCGACGAGGCGGACCTGAACCGGGACGCCAAACTGAACGCCGACGAGTTCGTCAAGGCCGAGGCCCTGTATCAGCGTCGGCAGGCCGCAGCGTATATCGACGACAGCGTCATTACCGCCAAGGTCAAGGCGGCGCTGATCAAGGAAATGAAATCGCTCGATGTCGGCGTCGAGACCCGTCGCGGGCGTGTGCTGCTCTCGGGTTTCGTCGATGACAGCGCGCAGCGTGCCAAAGCAATCCAGATTGCCGCGTCGGTCAACGGCGTGGTGAAAGTGGAGGACGGCCTCGTGCTCAAGGAGCGCGACCGTCCGACCGGTGGGACTTTGTCGCGGGTTCAGTAACCGGATCCGCCCGAGTCTCCATCGGCGACTCGTGCGCGGCGCCGATGGATTATCAGCGCGCATGCAGCATCTAAGAAGCAGCAAAGGAGGCGTGCCATGAGAACAATGCATTACGCGATACTTGCCCTTGCGTTGCTTGCAACGGGCTGTTCACATCATCCGAGCAGACAGGATATCGGGACCGCCACGGGCGCCGTCGTCGGCGGTATCGTGGGCAACTCGGTGACCGGCGGCAGCACCGCGGGCACCGTTGTCGGTGCGGGCGCCGGCGCCCTGCTGGGCAGCGATATCGGCAAGAAGCTCGATAGGAAATAGCGAGGGCAAGCCGAGCACCAACGGATGTCGGGACAACGCGGCAACGCTGCACGGCATCCGCCATCGATCGGGCGCACAGCAAGCGCGTCGAATACGCAGCGCTCGATCGACCAGCCCTAATTTGATTCGGTGCTACGATGCCGCCGCCGTCAGGCGGCGGCATCGTATCGCCGCTGCTCGCGACGCGAACGGTGGAAGGCGCGCGCAATGCACAGGGAGAAATGCAAATGACATCCATGACGCGCCACGTCCTGCTGCTCGCGATCGGCCTTCTTGGCGCCTGCGGTACGCAAAGCACAAAGCAACCCGCCAATGTCAATCTGAGCGGTTTTCCGCCTGCATTCAGGGAAGGTTATTCGGACGGCTGCGCAAGCGCGCGCGGACCGAGGACGCGCAGCGAGGCCCGATTCAAATCGGATCAGCAGTACGCTTCCGGCTGGCGTGACGGCCTGGACATCTGCAAGCGGCGATAGACCGCCGGCTTGCCGCGCCGGTCGCCTGTAGAAGGGCAGCGGGCGGCTCGGTCGAAGACGGGGCAAGTCTCCTCCTCGGGCTTGCCGGCGATCGACACCGGTGTCCCGCAAGTTCCGGCGTCAAGGCAGCGCGCGAGTTTGGCTGCCGGGCAGCGCGCCGAGACGGGGACTACGGCGGGGCCGAACGGCATCGGGGCCAAACCCGCCTCCAACAATCAAACGAATTGCCGGACAGACACCAATAAAGGGAGCGTCACGATGGTGCTTGGTAAACAAACGCAGGGCCTGATGGGAAGCTTCTTGCTGATCCTCACACACGGCATCATCACGCTGCTGGCGGTCCTGATCGCATTCTCTCTTCCGCCCGTGGCCCAATACATCCTTTACCAGTGGTGGCCGAAAGTCGAGACCGACCCGAACCTGCTGCTGGCAACCGAAATCGTCCTGGCCTCCATTCTGGTGCTCCTGTTCAACGGCGCCAAATTTGCTTGGGCCAATCGCAAGTGGGTCCGGACGGCAAAGCTGGCGGCGCTGGTGTACGCGCGCCCCGCAGGCAACGTCGCGCGCTGGCGGGAGCGCGCATTGGTGAGGAGGCTTCCGGCAGCCCGCGACGCGTTCGTTCTCACGCTGACCGGATACGACACATTCATCGACAAACGCAGCCTGCTGCGCGAAGTGCTGGAAAAAGCCTACGAGATTCGCGTGATGCTGCTCAATCCGCTGGGTGAAGGATTGCGCAGGCGTGTCGAAGCCCTGCCGTCGGACATCACCGCGCTGTCCTACCACGGCGAGATCGAGGCGAGCATCACGTATCTGGCGGAACTGCGCAAGCGCGGCAAGGCGGTCACGCTCAAGTTCTATGATCACGAGCCCTTCTGGAAAATAGTCGTGCTCGGCGAACACGTCTGGGTACAGCACTGCCACAGCGGCGTCGAGGTGAAGCAGCAGCCCGAATATGTGTTCGCTCTGGAGCACCGCAACCCGCGGGGCGGGTTGTTCGTTCCGTTCTACATGCACGTCCTGAACCAGTGGGGTGAGAGACGCCATCCCGAATACGATTTCGATACCGGCGAACTGGTCTACCGCGACGCCGCCGGCAAAGAGACGCGACGCGCACCGCTGGGCGTCCCGATCAACGGTAATCCGGCGGCGGGACCCGCAACCGACCTCGCGGTGGCGGCGGCGGTCCCGGAAGTCGCGACGGTGGGCTAAGCCCCATCGATGATCGCGGGTCAGAGCCTGCGTTCCTTGGCGTTCCAGTACTTCTCGAGGTTGTGCACCAGCTGTTCGCTCACGTGACAGAACGCCTGCTCGTATGCATAGGTCGCCATGTAGGTGCGAAAGGCGTCCAGCGGCTCGGTTTGGATGCGCATCGCCTTGCGGTTTCCTCCGGCGCTGACCATGCCCGAGCCGAGTGCGTTGGCAACACAGTCTTCGACCGCCTGATCCAAACGCTCGCGCGGATGGACTTCGTTCACCAGCACACGCGCCTCGGGAGCATCCACGGGAAACGACCGGTCGAACATGATCGCCTCTCGCGCCATGCGCTCGCCCATGAAACGCGTGAGGCGAAGGTTGGCGCAGCCGGGAATGATGCCCTCCTTGCGTGCGGGCAGATTGAAGTAAGCACCCGACTCCGCGATCACGTAGTCCATCACGAGCAGGAGCTGGCATCCGCCGCCGATGGCAAAGCCGTCCACGACGGCGAGCCACGGTTTTTCCAGCGTCTGCTCGGGCTCCTCGAAATTCGTCGCCATCGCGCCGGGCACCGCGGTGATTCCCCTGTACATCTTGTTCACGAACCCCATATCGCGGGTCAGATAGAACAGGTAGCTCTGCTTGCCCTGATAGATCCGCGTCAGGTTGATCCCGGCCGAGAACACGCGCCGGTATTTCGGGTGCTGCACCAGGTCTCCGCGCACCACTCCGATGCGCAACCCGGGATGCATCAGGATCAGGTCGCAGGCGAGCTCCATCGGGCCGAGGGTTTCATCGTCTTCCGCGTTGAGATAACGCGGGTGGTGGATGAACAGGTATCCGGTTTCGCCTCTCGCTTCAACGCGCACCGTACCCCAATCGACCTTGCCCGTGCGCTGGAACTCCGGGAGGCGCTCGAGGGCTTCCTCGGTGGGCCGGAGCATCGAAGCGCACAGTTCGAGACCGATTTGTCTGTCGCTCAACAATTGGCTGACCAATAGTCCTTGGTGTATCTCCAGCCCGTCCTTGTCCATCTGCATGCGCTCGCTTTCCGCGGCCAGCTCGGCGCGGCTCGGCAAGATTCCGGGCAGCAGATCGGCAGCCTGCCAAGCGAGCTCCTCGACGCGCAATGAACGCGCGCCGTGGCGAGTCAGGGCATCGTAGATCGGGCGCCGATACACCCGGAAGAACCGCCACGCGCTATCGGCGAGCAGGTGCACCAGCGCATGACCCGCCGCCTTTTCGCGCTCATTGCGCCGCGATCTCCGGGGCAGGCGTTCCAGCAGATCGCGGCCCTGCCGGCAAAGGCGTCCCAGTCTTCGGGCGTCCCGGCGCAACGTGGCCGCAGCCGGCTTCGGTGCAACCCCGAACGATGCCCAATCGCGCAGAAACTCCTGAATCGCCGCAACCGGTAATCCGGCGCCCTCCAACCGGGCTTCGCGCTCCTGGGCGGGTATGATTTCAATCATGCCTTAAGGCCGTCTTCTCTCGCAGCGATTGCCTGATCGCGTCAACGTGCGAAATTCTGAATCCTAAGCCGGGCGAGCCAGAACCAAGGAAGCTGGTTTTGCCGTCTATCAATCTCCCCTTTTCGTGCAGTTGCAAGCAACTGCACGAAAAGGGGAGACGAATTTAGAAGCCAAATCTTCGCCAAATTCGTCAACAGTAGACTCGTAAGTGCCTGAACCCCGACTCCTGATTCCTGACTCCTGAATCACGCGCCGCGGCTGGCGGCGGTGATTTCGCGCCGCAGGCCGTCATAGTCGCGCGTGACCGGATATTGCGGAAATTCCTCGATCACGTTTTGCGGCGGCCGGAAGAATATTCCCGCATGCGCCTCGGCCAGCATGGCGGTGTCGTTATAGGAGTCACCCGCTGCGATGGTGTGGAATCCGAGATCCCTGAACGCTCTGACCGCGGCGCGCTTTTGATCGGGCATCCGCAAGCGGTAGTCGTGAACGCGGCCCGAACCGTCGGCAACAAGTTCGTGGCAGAACAGCGTCGGGTGGCCGAGCTGGCGCATCAGCGGTTGCGCGAATTCATAATAGGTGTCCGACAGGATGACCACTTGCCAGGAATCGCGCAGCCAGTCGATGAATTCCCGCGCGCCCTCCATCGGATGCATCTGTGCGATCACCTGCCGGATGTCGTGCAGCCCGAGGCGGTGGCGCTCCAGTATCTCGATGCGCCCGCGCATCAGCTTGTCGTAGTCGGGCTCATCGCGCGTCGTCCTCGCCAGCTCGGCAATGCCGGTGCGTCGAGAAAATTCGATCCAGATCTCTGGCACCAGCACACCTTCGAGGTCAAGGCAGACGATCTGCATCGGGGTCTCCGTCGTGAAATGTCATGGTCAGCTTTATGGGTGGGTTCCCAGGAAGGCGCCGCGATCGGCGCTTTTGCTTTACGCGCGTTTTCGGCACGCAATTGTAAACCACGTGTCCCTGCGGGATATGAGCTTATCCGGCCGCCTGAGGCGCCAGCGCAGTCGCCGATCCAGACCGCATGTCCAAGGTCGAAATCACGTTTTCTGCAAAAGCTTATTATGTTGGATTTTCAATATGTTATGAACCACCAGGGCTGCTTGGCACGCTTTGACGTGGATCAAGATGACCCGGCGCGACAAGGCGCATATTGCATCGATGCGGAACGAGGCGGAAAAACAAGCTGGCCGCGCGGTCGAACGTCAGTTGCCCTCCTACGTCCTTGGCGCTGCAAGGGATCCGGTCCGGCCACCATGGTCGTGGGACGAGGCAGATTTCGTTGCCGCCTGTACGCGTTGCGATGCATGCGCCAAGGCATGTCCCACCGGAATCATCGTGCGCGGCAGCGACGGCTTACCGCAAATCGATTTCACGCGCGGCGAATGCACTTTCTGCGGCGAGTGCGTCGCTTCCTGCCACCCCGGCGCCTTGGTGCGGGCACACCAAGGCAGCACTCCATGGTTGCTCAAAGCCGCGATCACGCAAAGCTGCCTCGCATTCAGAAAAATCAGCTGCTACAGCTGCAGCGATTCCTGTTCGAGGCGCGCCATCCGCTTTCGACTGCGCGGCGGCGGAATTCCGGTTCCCGAAGTCGATCGGAGATCGTGCAAGGGCTGCGGCGCCTGCCTGGCCTGGTGCTCGGTTTCCGCGATAACGCTGAGCAGCGCCGCTCGGACCAAGCCGCGCGGCAGGACCGCAGGGACCGCCCTGCCGCGCTGACATGCTGGCGTCGCTGCCGCGACGCGATATTCCACGATCGCCCGCGACGAGTTCGACCAGCGCGCCGAGGCCCGCTCAGCATCCGCCCAAGCGGCGCGCGGAAACCCTGTTCTTCGTTTCGGTCTTTACTCCGCTAACGACCGCAGTGGTCGAGATGGTGCCCTCCATCCAGTTTGCGCTGAAAGCGACTTCGCCCCGCGACTGAATCGCAAAAGCGCCGGCACATCGCAGCGAAAAGCGGAAGGTGTTGCCAGCGTAGGATTTGTCGGAGTAAGTGCAGCCGGTGGCGCCGGGGTTGGACAATCCGCCGAGGAGCCCGCTCGGGTCGCGGGCATCGGCCGCCGTCACGCATTGGGTCAGCTTGAGCGGCCCGGGCGCAAAACCCGAAGCGGCCGGAACCTGCGTCTCCAATGCGATTTCCCAAAGGCCCGGCGCCAGGTCTTGCGCCGGCACGGGCACGGAAACTGCCGCACTGCCGAGCGACACCAGCGTCAGGAATCCCGGTACGCATGCCGCCCTCCCGACCCATTGGAGAATATCGCCGGCGCGGGCGGTCTTAAGTTCGCAAACAAGCACGATCGAAGCTCCTTTCGTGGCGGCACCTTCCCGTCACCCCTGCAGACGGTTTCCATCCCGGCGCCGCCTCCGCAATGCCCTTTCTGATCATGTCCTGCGCGAAATTGCAATAGACTATGCACGAGAATCAGGCGGATTTGATCGGCGGCAGCGCCAAGCAGACAGCGCCATCGGCGATTGCGTGAATAGCGTAGCGGAAAACGGGTCTGCAAGAAATATTGGTCAATGGGGGAAAGTATGGGTGATCGGCTTCAAGTGTTCAAGGCGGCGACAATTCAGGCTTCGCCGGTTTTCCTGGATAGAGACGCGAGCGTGGCCAAGGCCTGTTCGCTGATCGAAGAGGCCGGCAAGAACGGCGCGCAGCTCATCGTCTTGCCCGAGGTTTTCATTCCCGGCGGACCTTACTGGGCATGGCATATGCCCATGCGCGACGGACTCAAATTCTCCGTCGAGCTGTACCAGAATTCGGTGGAAATCCCGAGCGATGCGACGACGCGCCTTGGCGAGGCAGCGCGCAAAGCCGGCGCCTACGTGGTGATTGGCGTGAACGAGCGATCGGGAACGACTATCTACAACACCCTGATCTTTTTCGATCGTGAAGGCCGTATTTTCGGAAAACACCGCAAGTTCAAGGGCACCGGCTCCGAGAAGCTGGTTTGGGGCGACGGCGATGGCAGCACCCACAAGGTGTACGACACCGAAATCGGCAAGCTGGGAGGCCTCATCTGCGGCGAGCACCTGATGGTTCTCCCCGGGTACACCCTTGCCGCGATGGGCGAGCAGGTGCATATCGCGGCATGGGTGGGATTTGCGTCAAGCGACATATTCGACACTGAAATCTGCTCGCGCTACCACGCCCTTACGTATAACACCCACGTTATCTGCAGTCAGTCGGTGGTGGACCAATCGGTCAGGAAGAAACTGGGCGTGGACACCATCAAACTCGGAAACGCCTGGAGCGGCATCATCGAAGGAGGCACCGGCAAGATGATCGCCGGGCCGATCCCACCCGATCAGGAAGGGATCCTGTACGGCGAGATCGATCTCAACAAATCGGTCCCGCATTACTTCATGCGTGACGCCGCCGGGCACTATCGGCCGAAACAGTTCCGAGTGTTTTTCGATGACCGCGAATTAAACGCCCTCAATATCGACTATCCGGGCGAAGAAGCAGCGGCGGTGGAAGCGAAGAAGCAGGATCCGGGATCCAGAAGGCAGGATTCAGGATCGAAAAGCTAGGATCTAGGATTTAGGGAAGCGGTGATTAATTGAGATTTTGTCATTCCCGCGAAAGCGGGAATCTAGGAAGTTCGGCCAGTTGCTGGATCCCCGCTTTCGCGGGGATGACTTGATCAGTGTTTCCTTAGGATTAGCCGCGCGAAACGCGGCCCCTGAATCCTGCTATCCGAACAACACCTTCCCCCATTTCTGCCTCACCTGTTCCATGACCTCGGGGGAGGTCTTCGTCGCTTTGGGGAACTGATCGCGCCAGGCCCAGGGCCTGCAGGCGTCGATGATCGCAGTCGAGCAGGTCAAGTCTCCGACCTTCCTTTGCTGGGGATCGAGCCGGGGGTCGGAGGGCATCGACAGGCGATTGCTGAGGAAATCGATCTGGGTCTTCGGATCGCACCGCGTGCCCAGCGCCCACAAGACTTCGGTCATGTTGGTGGGGTCGATGTCGTCGTCGACAACGACGATGAACCTGCCGACGAAGGTAGCGCCCCGATAGGCGCCGGCGGCAATCAGAGCAGCTTGTTTCACGTGCCCCGGGTACATCTGTTTCAAGGACACGATGACCAGCGGCCGCCTTCTGGCTTGGTAGGCAAAGGAGACGCCCTTCACGCCGGCGATCTGCTGGTCCAACTCGGCCCAGAGCTGTGCGGATAGATCGACGGCTTGAATGATGTTGTCATCGTAGGTGCCCACCATGATCGGCACCCCCAGCATGATCGGGTCGTTTCGATGCAGGATCGCCTTCACCTTCACCACCGGGTGCGGCGTCTTGCCGCCGGCGTAATAGCCCTCCCATTCGCCGAAGGGCCCTTCGCCGGCGCTTTCCACCTGCGGCGAGGGCATTTCACCTTCGAGGACGATCTCCGCAGTTGCCGGAATGGGCAAATCGACCGTCTCTCCTTTGACGACCTCGACCGCTTTGCCTCGCAGCCCGCCTGCCCAATCGTATTCGCTCACGCCGATTGCAACCGCAGATATCGTTGCGATCCACAGCTGCGCCTCCCCGCCGCATACCATGGCGATCGGACAGCTCAAGCCCCGATCCCAGTATTTTTTGGCGATGATCGCGCCGTGATGGCCGGGGACGATGTGCATGGTCACCGTATTCTTGTCGACGATCTGCGAGCGGTAAGCGCCGAGGTTCACCCAGCCGGTATCGGGATCCTTGGCGATCACCATGCAGCCGGTGCCGATGTAACGCCCGCCGTCGTGTTCATGCCACTTGGGCGTGGGCAGTTTCAGGATATCGACGTCCTTGCCCACCAGGACATTCTCCTTGACCGGTCCGGTCTTCACGTAGACCGGCGCAATCGGTTTCATCGCGGCGAGTTTGTCCTTCCAGGCGCGTATCAGGTCGAGCCCTTTGAGTTCCAAAGGAAGCCCCAGACCCAGGGCCACCCGTCTCGACGACGAGAATGGATTGGCGGCGATGCGGTATCCACTCGGATAGCCCTGCACCTTGTCGAATACGACAAGCGGCGACTCCGGAACAGACAGCGACAGTTCGGCAATGCGCCCGATCTCCACATCCCAATGGGCCCCCTCTACGGTCCTGCATTCGCCCAGTTCCCGAGACTTCTCGATAAACTCCCTCAAATCCTGGAACATCGCTACTCCCTCGATGGTTTGAACTTCACTTGTGCCGCGCCCGGCCTGCAGGCCTCGCGACCGGCCGTGCGCGAACGATTATCGTCAATTGTGGAAAGGGCGAAGCCCTCTGATTTCCTGGAAGGCCGTGCGGGGCTCGAACCCGCGACCAACGGATCAACGCGCAAAATTTTATCATTAACCCATTCGTCCATTGGCCGGCACTCGTTCGAACCGGCCCGGCATCGGCGTCAAGCGCCGGATCGGGCTACGCTCGAGCGCAACGGCTATCATGCTGTCGATCGAAAAGAGGGGATGTGAATGAAACACCGTGCAAGGCAAGCTCGCTCGGCGAGGACTCTGGCCGCCCAAGCGGGGGTAGGAGCCGACCGTGCCTACGGCGCGATCAGCGCGCCGATCTACCCGTCGGCCATCTATCACTACGAGAAGTTCGGCAAGCACCGGGGATTCGACTATTCGCGCGCCGCGAACCCGACGCGCGACGCCCTCGAAAAAGTACTGGCGCAACTGGAGCAAGGTGAGCGCGCCGTCGCTTTCTCCTCGGGAATGGCTGCCGTCTCGGCCGCCCTGGGCCTCTTTGGACCGGGCGACCGGATTCTCTGCTCGGACGACCTCTACGGCGGCACCTATCGGCTCTTCGAGCGCGTGCTGCGCCCGCTCGGGCTTGTCTTCGACTACGTGGACATGGGCGACGCCGCCCGCATCGAGGCGGCCGTTCGCAAGCGCACGAAAGCCCTGTTCATCGAGACACCCACCAATCCGCTCATGAAGATCGCCGACCTGCGCGGCGCGGCGGCAGTGGCAAAGCGCCACGGCTTGCTCACCCTCGTGGACAACACCTTCATGTCCCCCGCGCTGCAGCGCCCGATACTGCTCGGGGCGGACCTCGTAATCCAGAGCGCGACGAAATTTCTCGGCGGACACAACGATCTGATCGGAGGCGCAGCGATCGCCGCCGATGCGGATCTGGGGGAGCGCCTTCTCTTCATCCAGAAGGCAGTGGGGGCAGTTCCGGGGGCCTTCGACTGCTGGCTCCTGCTGCGCGGAATCAAAACGCTTCACCTGCGCGTGGCGCGCGCGCAGGAAACGGCGGGGTTGCTCGCAGAATTCCTGGCCGGCAACCCGTTCGTGGCACGAGTCCACTACCCGGGACTCGCCGGGCACCCGCGGCGCGCTCTGCACATGGCCCAGGCCGACGGCCCCGGCTCGATCATCTCGTTCGAGCTGCGCAAGGCGGCCGCTGTCCCCGACTTCCTCGGCGCGCTGCGCACGGTTCTCCTCGCGGAGAGTCTCGGCGGCGTGGAAAGCCTCATCACGCATCCCTCCACCATGACCCATGCCGATATCCCGCTCGAGGAACAGGCGGCCGTCGGGCTGACGCCGGCGCTCGTTCGCCTCTCGGTAGGGATCGAGGACGCGGACGACTTGCGCGAGGATCTCGAGCAAGCCCTCGGCCGCGCATTCCGCGGCCAGCGAAGGAAGAAGAGCTGAACTGGACGGGGCGACCGTCCACTGAAACGGCGGCTCGCGTGCCCTAGCCTTGAACCTCGGTCCGGGGCTGCACGCGCGGCAAGCTGCGCGTCAAGATGCCGGACTCCCCCGCGTGGACCTGCAAAGCGTCAGCACCGTGGGGTACATCATTTCATCTTCGATCTTTTCGTGGCCCCTCAGGGTGTGGATTAATTCGGCAATTTCCTCATTTCCCTCTTTGCGGGCTTCCCGCAGCAATACCTCGACTGCGGCGTTGATCGATTGGTGCTGGCTACGCAAAGCAAGGTGCTTGGCGCTGAACTGGGCGATCCTCCGCGCCGATGCCGCCATATTTGGCGGTACACGGTCTGAGTCCGGGTCACGCAGCAACTCGAATACTCGAAATATGTCGTCTTCCTCCTGGGCAAAATGCGGGAGACAGAGCCCGGCCACGCGCCCGGCCGCTTCGCCGATTCGGCCCGGTTCCTTCGCCGCCCGCATCAGTCCACCGCGCAGTTGCTCATGGTCGCGCTTCAGGGCCTCGGGAATTTCGAGTTTCCCGCACGAGAACAAGTTCGAGTCCATCACTAAGCGCTCCTGTAATAAGGATGCCCATTGAGTGGGCAAGGTCAGCAGCCCCAGAAGAATCTGGATTGCGGTCCCTCGGAATTACGAATAGCTCTCCGACGGCAAGCGGGCCTGCGGCATTTCCTGCAGACTTAGAGAGCACTTCCTATGCCAGAGCGCTGTCGTCAGTAATTTACTGAATTAGCAGAACAAATTGCGCTGGGCGAAATCAGGGAAGCGGGGAAGATCGGGGTGTTGGGGGCAATTGCCCCCCTATATACAGGGCATGCCCCAAAGGTGGAGGGAAATACCGAAGAACAGGCCGCAGCCTGCGCAGCTACTCGGCGCGGGCGCCGGAGATCTTCACCATCACGGCGCGCGCGGCGGTCTCGCGCACGATCAGCGCGGCGAATTCATCGGGGCCCAGGCCGCTCGGCTCGTAGCCCTTGGCGAGCATCTCCCTGTCGCGGAATTCCGGGTCCTTGAGGAGCTTCAGGACGTCCGCGTGGATGCGCTCGACGAGCGGCCGCGGCGTCGCCGCGGGTGCGAGCAGGCCGTACCATACCGAGGCCTCCACCTCGGGATAGCCGAGCTCGCCGAGCGTGGGCACGTCCGGCATCATCGGCGCGCGCTTGGTGCCGCCGAATCCGAGCGCCTTCAGCCGACCGGTCTGCACCAGCGGCCGGGCCGAGAACACGCCCACCCAGCTAAGCTGCACTTCCCCCGTCAGCACCGCCGTCATCATCTGCGGAATGCCCTTGTAGGGTACGTGCAGAAGCTCGATCCCCGCCTTGTGGCCGAGCATCGCCGAAAGGAGATGCATCTGGCTGCCGGAGCCGATCGAGCCGTAGGAAATCTTGCCGGGCTGCTTCTTGGCAAGCGCGACCAACTCGGCGACGCTGTTCGCGGGCAAAGACGGGTTGGCGACAAGCAGCGTCCCGAAGGTCGTAATCAGCGTGATCGGGGCGAAGTCCTTGATCGGGTCGTACGGCAGCTTCTTGTACAGGTGCGGGTTTACGGTGAAGCCGCCGTCGATTGCGAAGACCAGCGTATGGCCATCGGGTGCAGCGCGCGCGACCGCCTCGTTGGCGACGATGGTGCTCGCACCCGGGCGGTTTTCCACCACGACGGACTGTCCCCATTGCATCGTCAGGCGCTGCGCGAGGCCGCGCGCGAGCAGGTCGCTGCCGCTCCCCGGCGGCAGACCCACCACCAAGCGCACGGCTTTGGTGGGCCAGGCGGCCGGCGCCTGCGCATACGCCGGCGCTGTAAGCGCCGCGGCGGCGATCAGGCCGGCCGCGCAAGCGCCGCTCAGAAAGGTTCTCGTAGCATCCGTCATTTCGACCCCTCCTCCAGAAGTTCGAATGACACTATGTGGACTGTGCACAGGGGTGATGACCCCAAACGCACGGCCGCAGGTCCTGCCCGGAAATGTCTCGCGCTCTTGCTCTTGTACCCACCGCAAGCCTCTGCGCCGCGTGCGTGATGCGATCGGCGTACCAGCGTCGATGGGAGATGCGCTGAGGCCCAGTCTAGGCCCAAGAATAGAGAAAATCAATCGATAAGTCCGCGCTTCCCGAATCGCGCGCCGGGCGCGGTACTATTTGCATGCGTGTAGATAACGCTACGGGGGCTGCATACATCAAGCGTCGCAGGCGGCGGATTGTCTTAGCGGGCAGACGAGGGCGCGAAGCAAGCGGCGCATGGTTCCGTGGTGATGGCGCCGGTCCCGATGCCATTCGGAAAGAGTCCTCGTTTCGTCCGCCCGATTCGGACACGAGGATACAAGACTCTTTATCTCAGGCGACTATAATCAAGGCATACCTTGGCTACTCATTTGGTACCACTATTGCCGGAGCGGTTATTGATGAAATCGAATTTGCTTTCGTGCGGGAAACTCGATATTCCAGAGGCTTTGACACTCGACCATGAGAAGATAAGCGCCGAATTGCTCAGGGCATCGAAGGAACCAGGAGCAATCGGGAAAGCGGCCAAGCGCGTGACCGAACTCTGCCTGCCGCATTTTGCCAAGGAAGAAAAAAACGTATTCCATGCATTTGGGGTACTGCACGATCTGATGGCCGAGCGTGTGCGACCGGATATGGCGGCAGTGATGCCGCTGGTCGCTCAGTTCAGCGCTCAACACTATGCTTTGAATGACCATCACCAATCGATCAAAGCAGCGCTGGACGAATTGCTGCAAGAAGCGCGCAAAGAGGAAAACCAAGAGATTTCCCAATTGGTTTACACCCTCAGGAATCACGAAAGAATTGAAGATGAGCTGATGTACCCGACGGTGCTGTTGATCGACGGTTCCTTCCGTCAGAGTCTGGGCATTCAGCAGCCCGAGACCAAATCCCGGACGTATTGAAGGGCGCCATAAACGCAAAGCCCCGCGATAATCGCAGGGCTTCACAGAACCGCCACATAACGGTGGCTTTATTTCGTCGCGTTAACACGACACATGCCGGTCTAGCGTTACCGGCGTCGGGGTAAAGCAATACTGCGTTTCGTCTAAGGCCCCTCCTTTTATCGCTGGTTAATACACGGATTGCGTAAGCAGCTTCTTTTCGATCCGTCAGTTTCGTTATAGACCATTATTCTCCAAAGTCTAATGGAGACTTCGGTTGTGCATTCGTGTGCGTGCTTGGCGGGACGACCGTGGCGAGAAATTCCGTCAATTCCTTGTCCGAGGTGAGCATGTGCGATGTCAGCCAATGTTGGCTCAGCTCGATCAATGGAATTCGCGATTCCGGAGAACTGGGATCGAGTCTGTAGGCAAGAGCTTGCCTGAGAAGCGCCTCATGTTCAGCCATGTGCTTTGCTTTTTCCGGGTAGCGATATTCCGTCATCAGCCGCTCTTCAAACTCGAAATGGGCTTTCGTATGCCGAATCAGCTTGTCCAGCACCCTGTTGCAGACAAGCTTCCCAGCATGGTGATTCGCCACGGAAACGACCTGATTGAACAGATGAACTAGATTCTCGTGGTCGGCATCGATTACCGTATGTCCGGTTTCCAGCCTGCCATCCCAGCTAATCCTCTTCATAGCTATCACTCCGCAATACCTTTACAGGTTGCAGAGTTGCTTCATTCCGACCTTTGATCAAACGCAAAGGACGTGACGATGCCATCGTAGCTCGCGTGGATATTGAAACCCGACCTCACAGTCCGCTAGGTCGAATACCGCCTGCAGAATCTTCAATAGATCCCACTTAGCTCACCGCGAGACACCTCCATCAACGTTCCAATAGGCTGGATCAAGCACGTGGGCCGAGTAGAGATACCTGCCACTACCGTCGAAGTAAACGTATGCAGCCATTCTCATTGCCGAGCCCTGCAAATAGCTGTAATCCCAAACTTCTTGGTTTTGCCGTGGGAAATAGGAACGCATTAAGGGCTCACCCACATTCCGCAACACATCATCCTTCGTGGTTACGCCGGGTTTCAGGCTATAGAGTGCTTGCTCCGGGACCAGCCAATAGGGAGTGGGGGAATAATTCGTAGCACAGGAAGAAACCAGGAGGGAAACCAGGGAGACCAACGACAGACCTACGGACTTTCTCATATCAACAACCTCCAGGCACCCGATTCAGCGCCTTTGTTACCGCCACCCCTCCTTTCGTCCGCCCTTGACGTGAATCAACCGCTACACCTCAATTTAGAATACTCCAATACCCTTTTCCACCTGACGACTATGCAGCTTGGTTGAGCCCTGGCAACCAGGACACGGACCTGCTCAACGAATTAGCCGATCGTATCCTACGGAGTTGATGACAGCCTATCCCGAAAGTTCCCGAGTCAGCAATGCAAAGAGTGAGGGCGAGGAACTGGCGGAGTTGAGGTGGGAGCGTCACAAAAGAACTGCCGCTTGGGTTTCATGCGGCTACTCCGCCATAGCACCAAGACTACAAAGGGCTAGCCGAAGCTAACCCTTTGATTTGTTGGTAGGCCGTGCAGGGATCGAACCTGCGACCAACGGATTAAAAGTCCGCTGCTCTACCAGCTGAGCTAACGACCCGGAAAGGTGTGAATGTTATTACGCGGGGGCTGCGATCGTCAATGAAATGCATAGCGAATGGGCTCTGTTTCGCGCTCGCTGCGACGCGTCCGATGCGATCCGCATGCATCCAGAACGCATCGCGGCCCAACCGGCGCGAGATGCGGTTCGCGATGCGGCTCAGCGCCTCTGCAAGCGCTGTTTTGCCTGATCGGCGGCAGGACTTCCGGGGTATTTCTGCATCAACACGCGCAGCGTTTCGCGCGCCGCCTTCTGATCCCCCAGTTCGGCCTGCGCGCTCGCCATGTTGAGCAGCGCATCGGGCGCCTTGGGATTGTCGGGCCAGGACTTGACCAGCTTTTCCTGCGCGGCGATCGCCACCTTGTAGTCCCGCAGTGCGAAGTAAGAGTTCCCCACCCAGTACTGCGCCGAAGGCACGAGGGGGCTGTTGGCGAAGTTGACCATGAAGGTCTGGAACGCCGCGATCGCAGACTGGTAATTGCCCACCTTGAACTGGTTGAGAGCGGCCTCGTAGGCCTGCTTCTCGGCCTGCGCTTCGCGCTCGGCCTGGGCCGCCTTCTCCGCGGCCTGATTCTGCACCTGCTCCAATTTCCTCAGGCGCGTGTCCATGTCGACATACAGATCCTTCTGCCGCCGCTCGATGGTCTGGGCCTGATTGACCAGCACTTCGATCTGGCCGCGCATACGCGCGAGTTCCTGCTTAAGGCCATCGATCATCTGTGCCAAGTCGAGCGCGCGGTCGCGTTGCGCCGATTCCATGCGCGTCAAGCGCTCGTCGAGCGCTTTCTGGTCCGCGGTGATCCGATCGACCTGCGCGAAGAGCTGGGTACGCAAGTCCGCGACTTGCTTGCGTGCCTCATCGTCGTCGAACAGCCCGGCGTGCGCCGCACCTGCGGCGCACCAGAGCAACAGGACCGGAAGGCCCCGTCTCATCGATCAATACTCCCCGCCATAGAGCATGTCACCGCGCCGGTTCTGGGAGTAGCACTCCTCGGTCTTCGCATCGCAGCGCGGCTTTTCCTCGCCCAGGCTCACCGCCTCGATCTGTGACTCCGTCGCGCCCATCAACACCAGCATGCGCTTGACCCCGTCGGCGCGCCTCTGGCCCAGGGCGATGTTGTATTCTCGGCTGCCGCGCTCGTCGGCATTGCCCTGAATGAGCATCTTTGCGCTCCTGTTCTGCGACAGGTACTTGCCGTGCGCCTGCACCAACGGCCGGAACTCCTCCTTGATCGCGTCGCTGTCGTAGTCGAAGAAAATCGAGCGCTTGGAGAGGATGCTCTTCGGGTCCTTGAGCGGGCTGATATCGACGCGGCTCGGCGGAATCGGCCTTGCCGCACCCCCAGGCTGCGGCGCCGGAACCGGCTGCTGCACCGCCCCGGGCGTGCGCTCCTCGACGCCCGCCTTGGGTTCCTCTTTGGTCGCTTGGGTGCCGCATCCGTACAACACGGCCAGTGCAAGCGCCGCGATCAGTTTCTTATTCATGACCCTTCTCCTTTCCTCTAATTTGCAAGAAACGGCCCCCACGTTGCCTCGCGCACGTCGGCAGCCTTGACCGTCAAGCGCTGCTTCACGCGCCCGTCGGGCGAGGTGGCCGCAAGCACGCCACGTCCGCCGAGATCGGTCGCATACAGGATCATGCGACCGTTGGGTGCGAAACTCGGCGACTCGTCGCGCTGCGTGTCGGTAAGCACCTGCGTCTGGCGGCTGGCGAGGTCCATGACCGCGACGTGGAATCGCCCGTCTCGCCGGCTCACGAATGCCAGAGTCTTGCCGTCCGGACTCACGCGCGGCGTCACATTGTATCCCCCTTCGAAGGTTATGCGGCTCGCCTCGCCCCCGGCTACCGGGATGTGGTAGATCTGCGGGCTGCCGCCGCGATCGGAAGTGAAATAGATCCGCTGGCCGTCGGGAGAGAAAAAGGGTTCGGTGTCGATGCCGCTCGAACTCATCAGCCGGCGCACGTTGCTGCCGTCGGCATTGATCAGGTAGAGCTGCGAGCCGCCCTCCCGGGAGAGAACCACGGCGAGCTGTTTGCCGTCGGGGGACCACGCCGGGGCACTGTTCGAGCCCTTGAAATTCGCCACCACGTGGCGCTGGCCCGTGGTGATCGAGTGCACGTACACCACCGGCTTCTTGCTCTCGAAGGAAACATAAGCGAGCCGAGTCCCGTCGGGCGACCACGAGGGCGAAATGATGGGCTCGCGCGAGGCAAGCGCCACCTGCGCGCCTTGTCCGTCCGCGTCGGCGATCTGCAATTCGTAGCGCGCGCCCTGCTTCACGACATAGGCGATTCGCGTGGAGGCAACGCCGCGCTCGCCGGTCAGTTTCTCGTAGACAAAATCGGCGATGCGGTGCGCCGTGGCACGCACCTGCGCCGCGTTGAAGGTGAATACCACACCTCCGAGCGAGGCCTGCTTCGGAACATCGAGCACGTGAAAGCGCGCTTCGAAGCGGCCGTCGGGGAGCCGCGCGGCCTGCCCGATCACCAGCGCGTCGGTGTTGCGGCTTTTCCAGTCGCTGAAATTCACCTGCGAGGGGTCGGTGGGCAAGGGCTGGACTCCGCCCGCATACTGGGCGCGAAAGCGCCCGCTGCGCGCGAGATCGGCCTCGACGACATCGGTGAGGCTCGAAGGCAGAACGTTCTCGCCCGCGAACTGGAGCACGGCGATCGGGATCTGGTTCGCCCCGCCGCCCGTGATCTCGATGGTGAGCTGCGCCTGCGCTGCGCTCGCAAGCACCAACAGCCAAGCGGCAATAATTTGGAGAGCGCGTTTCATGCAGCGGCAATTATAGCCGCCTCACTCCTGCGGCCGAAACTTCAATTGCAGTTCGCGCCGAAACTGGTCCGGGCGATCGGGGCGCGGCAGCGGCGAGGATTTCAGGATCGCCCGTTCGACGGCAGCGTCATAGCCTCGGTGACCGGAGGATTTCTTCAGCTTTGCCGACAGCACCTCGCCGGTGGGCAACTGCAGCACCTCGAAAATCGCTTCGGGGTTGCCCGCGATGTCGGGCGGCAACACGATATTCGATTTGATCTTCAACTTGATCTTATCGGCGTAGCCTGCGTCGGCCACCGGACCGGCAGGCAACGGGGCGGCCTTGGGCGCGGCCGCGCGAAGTTTCGGATCGCGCATTATCCGTTCCATCTCCCGCGCGGCCTCGTCGCGCATGTCCTTATCGTTGCGGAGTTTCAGCTTCGGCTCCTCTTTTTTCGGCGGAACCTTTTTCTCCGGAACTTTCTTCTCCTTTTCGAGCGCTATGTCGGGTTTCGAAGGCTTGGGTTCGACTTTGGGCTCGGGCTTGGGTTCCGGCTTGGGCGCGGGCTTCGGCTCCACCTTGGGCGCGGGCTGCACCGCCGGCGGCTCGACCGAGGGCGGGCGGTCCCACAGTTCCACCACCACCGCATCCGGTGTCTTCGATACCCAATGCACGCCGAAGAACAGGAACGCGAACAGGAGCGCGTGGACCAGGATCGAGAGCACCGCCGCCGGCGCGGCGCCCGGATCGCGCGGGGCCAATGCTGCGCTCATCGCTATTTCCCGGCCGGTCTCACCAGCAGCCCGACGCGCCGGACGTTGTTGCGCTGCAATTCGTCCATCACCTTGAGCACCGCCTCATAGCGCACGTCCTTGTCCGCGGCGATGACGACCGGTTGGTCGGGATTCTTCGCCTGTTTCTCGCGCAGCGCGGCGATGAGCTGCGCGTTGGAGACGCTGCGCTCCAGCGACGCTCCCCCGTCCTTGCCGGCGGGGCGTTCGCGCAGTATCAGCGAGGTGTCGGCGCGGATCACGACCTCGAGCGGGGCCGCCGGCGGCTGCGAGGCCTTGCCGATGCTCGGCAGTTCGACCAGGCCCGGGGTCGCAAGGGGCGCCGTGACCATGAAGATCACCAGCAGCACCATCATCACGTCGACGTACGGCACGACGTTGATCTGGTTCATGAGCTTGCGCGGCCGCATGGCTACTTCGTGTGCGCGTGGCGCTGGAGAATATTGGAGAATTCCTCCATGAAACTCTCGAAGCGCACCGCGAGCCGGTCGACATCGTGCGAGAAGCGGTTGTAGGCCACCACCGCGGGAATAGCCGCGAACAGGCCTATGGCGGTGGCCACGAGCGCCTCGGCGATGCCGGGAGCCACCGCGGCAAGGGTCGCCTGCGACACGTTGGCAAGTCCTCGGAAAGAATGCATGATGCCCCACACGGTTCCGAGCAACCCCACGTAGGGACTCACCGAGCCCACCGAGGCGAGAAACGACAAGTGCGCTTCGAGCGCGTCCATCTCGCGCTGGTAGGTCGCCTGCATGGCCCGCCGCGCACCGTCGACCATGGCGGTGGGATCGCCTGCGCGCTGGGTCTTGAGCTTGGCGAATTCGCGAAATCCGGCCTCGAAGATGCGCTCCATGCTGCCGGTGGAATGGCGATGGTTCACCGCGCTCTGGTAGAGCGCGTTCAGGTCGTTGCCGCTCCAGAAGTCGCGCTCGAACTGATCGGTCTGGCCTTTGGCTCCGCGGATGGTGAAGATCTTGCGGAAAATGAAATACCAGGACATGAACGAAACCGCGAGCAGCAGCGCCATCACGAATTGCACGACGGCGCTCGCGTTCCAAACCATCGCAATAATCGAGAGGTCTTGAGTTACGTTCATGAGGCCTCTTGCAGTTTTTTTCGTACCGTTTCGGGCAGCGCCACCGGCTTGTAGCTGCGCGCATCGACGCAGGCGAGGCTCAATTCAGCGCTGGCGAGAATCTGATCGCCGCGCCGCACAAACTGCTCGAACTCCAATCGCGCCCGGCCCAGCTTGCTGATTTTCGCGGTAATCGCCAGAGTATCGTTCAATAGCGCCGGTTTGTGATAGGTAATCTTAGCCGAATGCACTACGAACAGCACGTGCTGCTTGCGAGCGAGTTCCCCCAGGTCGAATCCGAGCGAGGCCAGCAATTCGGTGCGCGCGCACTCCATGAAGGCGAAGTAGTGCGCGTGAAACACCATGCCACCGGCATCGGTGTGCTGATAATACACGCGCTGGGGCCAGGAGAACCCTCTATGCGTCATCGAACAAGGCGCCGCTTGCCGAGCGCTGCGGTGGGACAAGGCCGAAGTGTCGGTAGGCGGCCGGCGTGGCCACGCGCCCACGCGCGGTGCGCTGCAGGAATCCCTGCTGAATGAGAAAGGGCTCGATCACATCCTCGATGGTCTCGGACTCCTCGCCTATCACGTGCGCGAGATTGTCGAGCCCCACCGGACCGCCGGAGAACTTTTCGATGACCGCGAGCAGCAGTTTCCTGTCCATGAGATCGAAGCCGATGGTATCGACATCGAGCATCAGAAGGGCCGCGTCTGCCACCTCGCGCGATACCGCGCCGCTCGATTTGACTTGGGCGTAATCGCGCACTCGGCGCAGCAGCCGGTTGGCGATGCGCGGTGTGCCGCGCGAGCGCCGCGCGATCTCGTGCGCGCCCTCGGGCGAAACCTCCACCTTGAGCAGATTGCCGGAGCGCTCGATGATGCGCTCGAGTTCGGCGGGCGAGTAGAACTCGAGCCGGGCGACGATGCCGAAGCGGTCGCGCAGCGGATTGGTGAGCATGCCCGCGCGCGTGGTGGCCCCCACCAGCGTGAAGGGCGGAAGATCGAGTTTTACCGAGCGCGCCGCCGGGCCCTCGCCGATCATGATGTCGATCTGATAGTCCTCGAGCGCCGGATACAGTATCTCCTCGACGATCGGCGACAGGCGGTGGATCTCGTCGATGAACAGCACGTCGTTCGGCTCGAGATTGGTGAGAATCGCCGCAAGATCCCCCGGGCGCTCGAGCACCGGCCCCGAAGTATGGCGCAGGCTCACGCCCATCTCGCGCGCGATGATGTGCGCGAGCGTGGTCTTGCCCAACCCCGGCGGACCGAACAGCAGCACGTGGTCGAGCGCCTCCCGCCTGTTGCGCGCGGCCTCGACGAAAATCGAGAGCTGGCCGCGGATCTTTTCCTGGCCGACATACTCGGCAAGCGACTTGGGCCGCAACGCTCGCTCGAACGCCTCCTCCTGCTGGGAGGCAGGTGCGGCGGAGATGAGACGGTCGGGTTCTATTGCCACGGTGATGTCCCCAGCTGTTCCCCAGATCCTAAATCCTACGCCTTGGCCAGCAACTTCAGCGCCGCCCTAATCCCATCCGACACCGACAACCCCTCCGGCAACTGCTTGAGCACGTGGCGCGCTTCTTTGTCGCTGTAGCCCAGCGCAAGCAACGCGTTGAGGATGTCGCTCGCGGCGGGGGCAGGCCGATTCACGGCAACGCCGGCGATGGTCTCCGTGCCCAACTTGTCCTTGAGTTCGAGGAGCAGGCGCTCGGCGGTTTTCTTGCCGATGCCCGGAATTTTCACCAGCCGCCCGGACTCCTGCATCGCCACTGCATCGATCAATTCGGCAACCGAAAGGCCCGAGAGCACCGAGAGCGCGATGCGCGCTCCGACACCGCTGATCTTCAACAGTTGCCTGAAGACGCGCCGCTCGGAATCCGCGCCGAATCCATAGAGCAAATGCGCGTCTTCGCGCACGACCAGGTGCGTGTGCAGGCTCACGCGCTCGCCGATCGCAGGCAGGTTGTAGAACGTGCTCATCGGCACTTCGATTTCGTAGCCGACCCCGCCCGCCTCGACCAGGATCTGCGGCGGGTTCTTCTCCAGCAGCACTCCGGCTATGCGGCCTAGCATGCGCGCCCCGGTGCGAGGGCAATCGGCGCTTGCGCGGGCATCATACCAACCTGCCGCGCCTGACGCGGAATCCGCCGGTGGGCACCACGCCCAGCCCCTGACCGCCGTGGGCGTGGCTGACCGCGCACGCGAGCGCGTCGGCAGCATCGGGGCTCGGGTGGCCGGCCAGCCGCAGCAGTCTTTTCACCATTTCCTGCACCTGCTCCTTCTTTGCGTGGCCGTTGCCCACTACCGACTGTTTCACCTGAAGCGCGGTGTATTCGGCCACCGGCAGCCCGGCGTCAACGGCGGCGCAGATCGCGGTTCCGCGCGCCTGACCGAGCGCGAGCGTCGAGGCCGGGTTGATGTTGACGAAGACCTGCTCCACCGCAACCTGCTGCGGCCGGTGAGATTCGATCACTTCGCGCAGGTTCAGGAGTATGCATTTGAGCCGCTCCGGCAGCAGGCCCGCGGGCGAACGGATGCAGCCGCTCGCCACATAGTCGAGCCGATTGCCACGCTTGTCGATGACGCCGAACCCGGTGACGCGCAGGCCTGGATCGATACCCAGAATACGCACTCTCTGATTTGGCATGCGCCGAT
>JACQTO010000153.1 GCA_016210745.1 Betaproteobacteria bacterium | reverse complement strand
GTGCCGATGGCGATCCCCAGATCGGCCTGCGCCAGCGCCGGCGCGTCGTTGATGCCGTCACCGGCCATCGCGACCTTGCGCCCTTCGGACTGCAAGCGCTTCACGTGACCGGCCTTGTCTTCGGGCAGCACCTCGGCGAGCGCTTCGTCGATGCCGAGTTGTCTGGCTACCGCATCGGCCGTGCGCTTCGAATCGCCGGTCAGCATCACGATGCGCACGCCCGAGCTCTTCAGAGCCGCAATCGCGCCAAGCGTGCTTTCCTTGATCGGATCGGCTACCGCAGCGATCCCGGCGCCAATGCCGTTCACGGCGAAGAACACTACGGTCTTCGCTTCTGCGCGCCAGGCTTCGGCACGCTGTTCCCAAGGCTGGGTATCGATGCTGCGTTGTGCGAGAAAGTTGCGGCTGCCCACGAGCACGGACTTGCCGTCGATATCGGCTTGCACGCCGAGACCGTTTACCGCCTCGAATGCTGTGGCTGTCCCCGGCACCAGGCCACGCGCTTTGGCGCCTTCGACGATCGCGAGCCCTATCGGGTGCTCGGAAAGCTGTTCCACGCCTGCGACGAGCGCAAGCGCTTCATTTTCTGGAATGCCCTCGGCAACGACATCGGTCAGCGCGGGATGGCCGAGTGTCAACGTGCCGGTCTTGTCCACCACCACCGTGTCGATGTCGCGCATGCGCTCGATCGCTTCGGCGTTGCGGAACAGAATGCCGGCGCGCGCCCCTTGCCCCATAGCAACGGTCATCGAAATGGGCGTAGCGAGACCGACCGCGCAGGGGCAGGCAATGATCAACACGGCCACGGCGTTCAGAAACGCGTAGGTGAGCTTCGGCTCCGGGCCGAAGAACCACCACGCGAGCGCCGTCACGATGCCGATGCCGACCACGATCTGGACGAAGTACGCCGCGATGATATCGGCCAGACGTTGGATCGGCGCGCGCGTGCGTTGCGCCTCTGCCACCATGTGAACGATACGTGCCAGCAGCGTATCAGCGCCCACCCGCTCGGCGCGGATAAGCAGGGAGCCATTGCCGTTTACGGTTGCACCGGTGACCTTGTCCCCCGCGGCCTTGGCCACCGGTACGGGTTCGCCGGTGATCATGGATTCGTCTACACGGCTTGTGCCCTCGAGCACGGTGCCGTCCACCGGCACCTTTTCGCCCGGCTTCACACGCAGCCGGTTGCCGACAGTGACTGCCTCCAGCGGCACCTGTTCCTCGGCGCCGTCGTCGCGCAAACGCCAGGCGAGGTTGGGCGCGAGCTTCAGCAATTGCTGGATAGCCTTGCTGGTCTGCCCCATCGCGCGCAACTGCAGCACGTCGCCGAGTATCACCAGCGTCACGATCACTGCCGCAGCCTCGAAATAAGTCCCGACGGCACCGTCGTGCTCGCGGAACTCCCGCGGAAATAGGTCAGGGAAAAACACTGCAGCGAGGCTGAATGCGTAGGCGAGCCCCACCCCGAGCCCGATCAGCGTGTACATGTTGAGCGCGCGATGTACAAGCGAGAACCAGAACTTGGAGAGGATCGGCCAGCCGACCCATAGCACGACCGGCGTGCCCAGCACAAACTCGACCCACCCGCGCGGCCGTGGCTGAAGGCCGAACGGCTCATGGATGCCGATCATCGGGGACATTGCAAGCACTACAAGCGGGACCGACAATGCGACTCCCGCCCATAGCCGGCGCGTGAGGTCGCGCAACTCGGAATCGTCGGCTTCCCCGGTGCCCGCGACCGGGACCAGTGGCATCCCGCATTTGGGGCAACTGCCGGGTTGAGGACTGCGGATTTCCGGGTGCATCGGACAGGTATATTCGGCGGCGGGCGCGGCGGGCGCGGCGGGCGCGGCGGCCTCGAGTATCGGGATCAGGGTCATGCCGCACTTCGGACAACTGCCCGGCGCGTCGCGCACGATCTCCGGGTGCATCGGGCAGGTGTAGCGGGCGCTGCTCGCTACCGGTGCGGCGCGAGCAGGTGCGGATTCCGCCTGCCGATCATCGTGCGCGTGCGCCTGATGCGTATGGTTCATGTCTGCCTTCATCTCTTGTCCCTCGTACCGTCGTGCAAGCGACTTTGGAAAAAATTATACAAAGGGATGAACACCAAGCTGAAGTAGATGCCGTATAGGAACGTTTCGATCAAACCGAGCAGGAAGCTTTGCCAGGTAAGCCAGGTGAAGCCCGGCAGCAGTTTCAGCCAGGCTTCGTACATGCGTTGGTCGAAAGCAAGGTCGTAGGCCACGCAAAGCACATACGATACAACCAAAAACGAGCCTGTCGCCAAACCGACAACGTGCCAGTCGAGCTTGTTACCCATGATGATGTCCTCCGTGCTGTTGCCCGCCTTGCGTGGAAGCGCCGATATATTGATCCGGCGCCTGCTCGAATTTGTCGCGGCATGAGGTTGAACAGAAGTAATAGGTTTTGCCGCCACGCACCGCGGCGGCAGCGGCTTTTTGGGAATCGACGAGCATGCCGCATACTGGGTCTTTCGCGTCTCCGCCCGTCGTTGCATCGCCGTGACCGCCATGACCCCCGTGACCGCGGCCGCCCATCATGTGTGCACCGCAGCCGTAACGCATCATCACAAAGAACAGGCCGCCCCATAACAGCAGCCAGCCGAGGCTTTTCAGGCCTTCTGCGTCCATGTTTATCTCCTTTCCATCTTGGTGTCGGGCGCTGGATTGATGCCGCGTCCTTGCATCTTGCAACGGGGGTTCACAGGCATCACGCCTTGAGGCTGTCGCAAACCCGTTGCAAGAGTTGCCGTACCTGCTTGCTGAGGGCGGGCACTTCCGGTTTGCCGCTCAGCGGAATCATCTCTTGTCGGATCCATCGTGCTTCTCCCGCCGTTGGTTTTGTCAAAAGCTCGTCACGTGCGCTGCGATTGCGAGGCACACCAAAAATCGAACGTGTTGACGGGTTTGTCCGCCATTACGGCTTGATCGGAGTCCCCGCCAGCATGCGATCAATCTCCGCCTCGGCCTCGAGCCAATCGTGGAGCTGCGACTCAGCGCCGCCAGCGAAGCTGCGCTGCTCGGCACGGAAAAACGCCGCGCAGGCGATCATCTGATGGCGCACCTGCGGATCGAGTGTAGCCGGGCCCGGGAATCGGTCAT
This sequence comes from Betaproteobacteria bacterium, assembly GCA_016210745.1. Taxonomy (GTDB): domain Bacteria; phylum Pseudomonadota; class Gammaproteobacteria; order Burkholderiales; family SG8-39; genus JACQTO01. Next base: position 4,227 of record JACQTO010000153.1, on the reverse strand, counting down.
GCCGATCCGGCAGATTGGTTTCCGCCGCGGCCGCCGCAGGTTCATCACGCGGACCCTTGCTGCTTTTGCGGGTGGTGCGCAGTTTGGCTGGCATTGGCATACCTCCTCAAGGTCGAAATTGCGCCCGCCGGGCGCGAACCGCGGGGCGCCGCCGTGAGGCGCCTCCTCGGGCCGTGGACGTGTTGGATACACGGGGCCGTACGATCTCGCGCACAGCGGACACAGTGTACGGACTGGCTCCGGTCTTCGCCGCAACTTGGGTTACTGTAATCGGTGCTTCCTTAGCCGGGAAATACCGCGGCATTGTTTAGTTGGAATGATTTGGTTGCTGTTTCTATCAGTACGCCGACGGTGACGCCATTCTGGCATCTGCTTCTTTACACGGGGCTGTCGCCATGTTTACATTCTTGTCAGCACAACGACGCCTTGAATTCACTACGATTCTAGGATTCCGAGACGGCGCCCTGGGCAAAGCGCAAAGCAACATCTCCCGAACGTACTTGCTGACGGTCGATGCAGCTCAGCCAAGCCTGCAGGCCCTTTTGCCCGCATGGCGCGACTGCCGGGGTCAATCCTTTAGATCCCGAAACAGCTCCATCATGTGACGATAATGCCCGATGGCGCGCTCCGCAGAGAACTGGTACATGATTGCATTCTCGGAAAACTTGCTCCGTTCGGCATCCATCTCCACGGTATTGCCGTCAAGGCTCGGCTGGCGAGGGACAACGTAACCGACGGGAATCTCGGCCACCGTTGCAATCTTCTCGCGCAGGGCTTGTGCGACATCGACGTCGCGCGCCTTGTATCCGGGCGTATCCGCGTTCGCGATATTCGATGCCAGCAGCTGCATGCGATAGGCGCGGATCATGAGCGCGCGCTCGTGAATATGATCATCGGCGTCATGGGTCTGCGCACCGCGCACCGGAATGTGCCGCAAAGCACTCAGCGCACCCGACATACGGTGTCCAGCGCCTCCCTCCAACCCCCCAGATGTCGGCGCCAACTTCACGGATGTCGCGCGCCTCGGGGAGGCGTCCAGACTTGTCTGAAGGGCGGCAGAGAACTCCGGTGTTGCCGCCGGTTCCGCAGCGTGCGAACCGTGACCGCCTGAATGGGTCGATTCACCTGCCGTTACGCCATTCACCGCAGAAGTGCTCAACAGTCACCCCATTCGCCATCAAATACATTCGCGATTCGCCGCGCACGTCAATGGAAGCATATGCGCACGCGCTGTGACGCCTCGAATACGCAACCATATTTTGCGTATTTCTTCGCTATGCACGCCGTCCCACAGGCCGAATGAAGTGAAGCCATCATGTTCCCGTCATCCATCGGGCGCCGGCCACGTCCCGGAACACGAGCCTCAGTATCATCGTCACCGGCATTTCGTTCCCCGTAACGAATTCAATGTCCTGCGGCGAATGCCGATCACCGAAGACACCGCTCATCCGGGCGCGGCCGCAGACGCCAGGCGAAAATGCTCGGCAACCTGCGAGCGCACGCTCGTGCGCAATGCCGATTCGTCCAGGGCACCGATGTGCTCGCGAAGTCCGGCGGCGATGCTGTGAAACACATCCAACAGCGCCGGATCGAAATGCGTTCCCCGGCCGCGCTCGAGGACGGCCATTGCCTCGCCGAAAGGCAGGGCCTCCTTGTACGGCCGCCGCGACATCAGCGCGTCGAACACATCCATGATCGCGAAGATCCTGGCGACAAGGGGGATCGCGCCTGCCGCAAGCCCCTTCGGGTACCCGGCGCCGTCGAACCTTTCGTGGTGAAATTCCACCACGTCCCGCGCGCCGCTCAGCCAGCCGGAGTTGGCGAGGACGCCTACCCCAAGCGATACATGGCGGCGGATCGCTTCCATTTCCGCGGGGGTCAAAGGACCGGGCTTCAGGAGAATCGCATCGCTGATGCCGATCTTGCCCACGTCGTGCAGAAACGCGCCGGCGATCAGGTCCCGGAGCTCGCGTGCGGGCAGCCGCAACGCCTTGCCCATGCCGATCGCGTACGCCGTCACGCGGTAGTTGTGCGCATCGGTATCCGAATCGCGCAGCGCGACGGCACTCCCTAGCACTTCCATGAGCTCGGTGTTGCTCTTCAGCAGGTCGGAGGAGAGGCCGACCAGCCTCCGGTTCAGCGCGGCGATCACCGAGTACAGCACCGCGGTCGTCACCAGCACGACGCCCAAGGCGAGCGCCAGGCTCGCGGCCGTCCGGGCTATGATGTCCCCCAAGGTGCCCGCGTCCACCTCGTACACACCCTCGAAATATCCGAGCGCCGCGCCGCCGGCGTCCGCGACCGGCAGAAGCAGTTGCATCAGGGGCCGTCCATCGACCCAGGACATGTGATGATGATCGAGTTCGCCGGGGGCCAAGTCGTGAACGTGCTCCGGGAGACGCCGGCGCGGGTCTTTCCCTCCCGGATCAAAGGCTTCCAGAATCTTTTTCTTGTCAAGGTCGTAGAGCCTTAGCGAAATGAAATCGCCTTGCAGGAATTCCGCGGCCTGTTCTTCCAATTCTTCGCGGTGTTCCGGCCCGATCGCCACGATGTGCTCGGTAAAGCGCTTCGACTCGCTCGCGGCGAGCCCGAGCACCCTTGCGTTGACTCGCTCCAGCTCGATGTAAAGCGTCACGGCACCGGCCGCAAGGCTGAGCGCGGCCCAGGCGAGCATCACGCGCGCGGCGACCATCCTTCCGACGTTGCCCGGCACGATCCTCATACCTCATCTCCGATCGGCACCGGCCGCTCCGGCGACTTCTCGCGTCTCGCCGGTCGAGATGCGAATGGTCCTGGGCCCGGCCACCCGGCAGGAACCTCCTGACCGAAAATCGATCGCACGTCTTTCCAGCCTTTGTCAGAGCCTACTCCTCTCGCCCGACGTTAAGGTTACCCCTCGAAAGTTCGATTGCCGAATCGAGGCACGCGCGGGTTCCGGGGCATCAATCGGGCGAGGCGTCGACGTTCGCGATGAGCAGCGCTTGAATCGGGTCACGCACGTCGCGCGCCGGCAGCTGCGGGGTGACCTTCTCCCGCGCGACGCCCGGGACATGGTCGCAAGTCATCCGCCAACGCTTTTGCAGGACGAGGTGGCAGAACGTGTAGTCGATCGCGGAGGGCCCGGCTTGCGCGGCAGCCGTCAAGCGCCGGCACGAGCAATGCTCTCCGTGCTCCCGTTCCGATTGCGTTGCGAGCCAACAACCGGGAAGCTCCGATATCGCATCCATGGCCTAATGGCTCCTTACGGCAAGCCAATCTGCGGCTTGAAAAGCACCCATACTTCACTAATTGAAATGTCCATTCGGATGGATGACGATCGCCCGGGTCTTACCGGCATCGAAGCCGCGAGGCGCGATGATGTTGAGTGGAAAGTTCGACATCTCCATCGCCGAGTCAAACCGCCACACGAAAGTCTCGCCCTTGTCGTTCTCGAACCTGGCCGTCGCGAAGTGATCGACGTAAATGCTCCCGGTCGCCTTGCTGAGCTTGATTGTCGTGTCGGGCTTAGCTTGTGCCGGGCTGCCGAAAAACCCTTTGTTGAGCAACGAGGAATTGTCCGCGGCGATCGAGGTGCCAACGCCGAACACGGTGAAAAGCAACACGGCGGTAAGAAAATTGCGATTGGCGTTCATGATTTTCGCTCCTATTCTGGTTTCCATAGACCATCGGATCGTCCCTGCGGTCATGGGGCGCTGTTCCAGCCCCCGAGGTATCCGGAGTCCTCGGGATTGACGACCGGGCGGAACTTCGAGGTCAGGGAACTGCGGGACCCTGCAGGTTTGCCCGTGTACGGATTTTCCGTTATCACTTCGTGGTAGCCGGAGTCCTGAGGGTTGACGGCGACGGGCATCGTCGCAGACGAAGCCGCGCCAGATGCGACGGCTTTTCCTTTGTACGGGTTTTCCGTAATTACTTCGTGGTATCCGGAGTCCTGAGGATTGACGGTCAAACCGATCCGGTTGCTGGATGATTGGGCGCTCGCCAGGGTGGGCAGCGCGGCGGCGATGGCGGCGATGATGAGAGTGCGTTTCAACATGACAGATCTCCTAGAATAGCGTTGTTTCGATAATTGGGTTGTTGTATCTATCTATCAGCACGCTGACAGTGATGCCATTCTGATCTCCGCTTGCTTACCCGGTGCTGTCCCCAGGTTTACATTTTTGTCAGCACAACTACGCCTTGAATTCATTACAATTCGGGCTTTCCAGACGCCGCCCCGCGCAACCC
>JACQTO010000157.1 GCA_016210745.1 Betaproteobacteria bacterium | reverse complement strand
TTGCCTTTAATCCATCCGAGCTGAATTCAGCATCGCTGTTGATCTTGCCTTTAATCCATCCGAGCTGAATTCAGCATCGCTGTTGATCTTGCCTTTAATCCATCTCCTCATTGTGCAGTGCAATCGCCTCGCGATTGCACTGCACAATGAGGAGACCTAATAGAAACCAATTCTCAGCTCGATCCGTCAATACTTGCCTGACAAATCGCTATCCCGCGACCCGACTACTCATCCTGCGCGATCAGCGCCGCACCCAGCGCGCTCACGTACTCGGGCATGTCCGGCAGCACTACCTTGTTCACGCCGAGCGAAGTCTTGAGCGACTGCACGAAGCCGACGTTGTGCACCATGCCGCCGATGAGAATCACGTCCTCCTCGATGCCGACGCGGCGCGCCATGGCGCAGACGCGGCTGGCGACGGCATCCAGCACCGCCTTGGCGATATCCTGCTTGGGCGTATTGGCGTGGATCAGCGACACCACCTCCGACTCGGCGAACACGGTGCACTGGGCATTCATCGGAATGGTCTTGTCCGACTTGAGCGACTGTTCGCCGAAATCCTTGAGCGAAAGCTGCAGCGCGCGCGACATCGACTCGGCAAAGGCCCCGGCGCCGGCAGCGCATTTCTCGTTGCCGGCAAAGTCGACGACCTTGCCTTCCGCGCTCGCCTTGACGCCGCGGCCCTCTTCGGCGCCGACATCGATCACGGTCTTCGCCGTCGGACACATGAACACCGCACCGCGCGCCCCCGAACTCACCTCCGTGACGTATCCGGTAGCGAATTTCACGTGCTTGCCGCCGGCACCGGTCGAGACGATCTTCGTCACCTGCTCGCGCGCCAGCCCGGCCGAGGCGAGCGCCTCGGAAAACAGCTTCTCCGCAGCCACATCGATATCCATGTCTTCCGGGAACATGATGTGCTTGCCTTTGACGCCCCAGCGAAGCTGCGGCGCACCCTCCACCTTCAGCTCCTCGACGAACACCAACTTCGCGCTCCGTGAACCCATGTCGATTCCGGCGGTAATCATTCGATCGTTCTCCAGGTAACTATTGCAGCAGCTTTCGATGCTCTTGCGCCTTCTCCCCGCGTGGAAGACAGCGGCCGGAGCAGGCTCATACGTGTGCAAACTCTCGTTTCAGGTTCAGCGTTTCCATGAACGAGTCGACGCGGTTTTGCGTGCGCACCAGGTCGAACTCGCGGTCATCGCCCATGTTGCCCTCGTAGGTCATCACCGGGATGCCCGCGGCGGCAAGACCCAGGCGGTTCTGCATGATGCCCATGCTCAAGCCCTCGCAGCCGCGGTTCAGGTGCAGCATCACGCCGTTGACGCTCCATTCCCTGACCATGGTCTTCATCATCTCGGTCTTGATGCGCGGGTCATAGAAGTGCTGGAACTGCGGCTTCGAGAGATTCCAGTCGGCGTACAGCCGCATGGCCTGCTCGCGCGTATTCATCTCGATGCCCTTCGCCATGGGCGTGGTGCGCGGTCCCCAGGTGCCGTCGGGCTTCGTTTCCCAGATGCCCTCCAGTCCGAAGGTGTAGAGCGAGCCGACCGACACCGCGCCGTATTCCTCGAGATAGCGGAAGATTTTCAGGAACGCCCACGGCGGCTGGGTGTCGGAAAGCACGCGGCAGCGCTCGTTGGGCACCGCGGCAATTCCGCGTTTGACCCGGTCTGCCACCTCGTCGCGCAGCTCTTCGTAGAAATCCGCGCACCACTGCTTGGCCTTGTTGAGGGTGGCAAGCACGTAGAGCGAGAAAATGGTCTTTTCGTCGAGCGGCGCCGGCACGGCCTTGTTGAGCGTGCAGATCTCGGCCCACAGCGAAGTCGAGCGCATCTCGTTCTTGACCGCCTTGATGAACAGCTCGTCATCGAATTTGCGCCCGGTGACCTTCTCCAGCCACTCGATCGACTCCAGTCCCTGGTTGGTCACGTACATCAGCCGCGATTCGTCGAGGTCCTTGTAGGGGCCGACGCCGACGTCGATGTAGAACTCGGGCACCTTCTCCAGTCTGGAGGCGTGTTGGTACCACTTGCTGTGCGAACAGCAGATCTGGGTCTGGAAGTTGAAATCCGGCTTCGGGAACTCGCCGCCCCAGAGATATTTGTTGATATAGATTCCGCCCCAGTAGCTGCGCATGTAGGCGCACAGGTCGCGTGCGAAACCCGCCGATTCGGCGGCATCCAGGCATTGCTTGTTGAACTTGGGATCGTGCGCGACCGAGGCCGCGTAGGGCTCGCCCGTGAGCAGATAGACGTCTTTGCCCAGGCCCTCGGGAATCGCATCCAAGGCCCATGCGCTGCCCGACCAGCGGATTCCGCCTTTGTCCTTGGCGCGGGCGTAGTCGATGTAATACTGCTCGCGAAGCTGTTTCGCCTTCTTCCACAGCTTGAGCGTCTCGGTCGGATATCTGGCCATGCTCGCCTCTTTCAATTCAGTACGTTAGAACAGCTCTTCTTCGCTCAGCGTCTCGAGGAACGCCTCGATGCGGATGCGGAAGGGGCCGAGCGGATTGGTGACGTCGAATTCGAGGAACAAGGTGGGAATGCCGTTCTTCTCGAGATGCGCCTTGAGGTCGGGGTAATCGCCCTCGTGCGGATCGCAGAACTTCTGCTGCAGAAAGATCGCCGCCTGCGCGTTGTAGTCCTTGCACAGCTTGAGCACGTGGTCAAAGCGCGTGTGCAGGGGGTAATCCTTGGTCGGGCAGGCCGGACGCTCGCAGTAGCGATCGGCGATGGTCACGATCGGATCGTCCTGGATGCGCGCCTCGTTCCAGAAATAGCGTGTCCCCGAGCACTGGTCGTCGATGACGATGGTGCAGCCGACCGACTCGACCATGGCCATGAAGGCGCAATCGTCGTTTTCGCTGCCGATCGTCATGACGCGCACGCCCTCTTTGCGGTCGGCCGCGCGCTTGCCGGCCTCCGCGATCACGCGTTTGAGCTCGCGGTTGTGATCTTCCTTGTCGATGAACTGCGCCGTGATCGAGGCGTACAGCGCCTCAAGGCCGGTCACGCGCGGGTTCTTTTCCTTGCGGAACTCGAACAGCTCGAGCAGCAGGCGGCGGTTCTCGTTGACGGTCTCGATCGCTTTTTTCAGATCCGCATCGGGGATCGCCCTGCCGATCGTCTTTTCCAGGAACAGGCGGAATTTCCTCACCTCGGCCTGGTGCGTCATCTTCGCGAAGCGCGACTGCACCTCGTTGGGCATCGGCAGGTAGTAGCTCCATTTCACCGTCGGCACGTTCTCGCGCCAGGAGCTGAAAGTCTGCCGGTACTGGATGCAGGACTGCGTCAGGGTCACGCCTTCGGCATAGTCGTACCGGTTGAGCAGCCCCTGCGCGAGCGAGTCGCGGCAGAACGGACAGAACATGCCGAAAATATGCGGCTCGGTGACATTCTGCGGCTCGTGCGCGCCAAGCACGCGCACCGGCAGCATGCCCGCGGCGATGAGCAGTTCCTCGGGGGTGTAGGTGCACATGGTCGCAACGACCGGGCGCCCGGTCTTCTGCTTCCACTCGCGTGCATAGTCGTGCCGCTTTTCGTACCAGGTCTTGAATTGATTGAATAACCCGTCGTCCATGCTTGTCTTCCTCTTTCGATCTCGCTCCGAATCCCGGCGGCACGGGTCGGGGAAGTCCCCGAACCGCTTATGCACTATATTGCATCTGCTCCGGCTGCGCTGCATTATATTGCACGGCGATTGTCGATTCCTGGGTACGGTCCGACGTTGATGTAGATCAAATAAATCCGGGAAACCGCGCCGGATCGAAAACTCTGGCGGCACGCCGGCATAAGGGGCCGCGCAGCTTCAGGTACCATTCGCAGCACGTCGAATGCACACGGAATGCATTTGCGAGTCCTAGGCCGGACGAGCCGGAAGCAAGCAAGCTGGTTTCTGCCGTTTATGGATCTCCCCCTTTCGTGCGGCTGCACGCAACCGCGCGAAAGGGGGAGACGAATTTAGAAACCGAGTCTTCGCCAAATTCGTCAACAGCGAACTTGCAAGTGATCAAGCTAAAGTGCAAATCAAATCCTGACCAACAAGCCGGAGTTTCGTAATGACCGATATGTACACCGTAATATGCATGCAGACGAACAGGGTCGGCATCGACCACAGGAAGGACATCAGAAAAGCCAATCTGGACCGAACCCTGGAGATATTCGGCTATGGCCCTTTGAGGCTTAGTTTTCGCGAATACGCCCCGCTCAAGCTCGTCGTATTGCCCGAAGTATTCATGCAAGGCTGGAATGACAACCCCGCGCCGTACGCCAACATCTTCACCAAAGTTGCCAAGGACATGGCGATCCGGATTCCAGGCGAAGAAACCGAGCTGCTGGCCGAGCAAGCCAGAAAATACAAGACGTATATCGCCGGCAGCGCCCACGAGGTGATCCCCGAGATCAGCACGGAGTTCGCTTTCAACAGCGCGTTCATCATCGACCCCAAAGGCGAGGTCATCTACAAGCGTCACAAATACTGCCCCTACCTGCCCTACAGCGGGCGCGACGATGTCAGCCCGCACGACGTCTGGGACAAGTATATGGAGGTCATGGACGGCAAGTACGGGCGCAAGAAAGGCGACACGCTCAGTTGCCTGTTTCCCGTGATCGAGACCGACATCGGCAAGCTGGGCTATCTCATCTGCAACGAGGCTTTCTACCCGGAGCATTCCCGGGCGCTCGGCCTGCAAGGCTGCGAAGTGATGATCCGATCCAGCGGCGTTGCCGAACCCGACGGCTCTCCGCCGCAGCAGTTGTGGGAAATCTCCAATCGGGCGCATGCGGCATTCAATACGATGTACGTGGTGGCCTGCGCGCCGGGGAACCTCTACGTGAAGGGCAACCCGAACAATTCCTATCCGGGCCATTCCATGGTGGTGGACTTTCACGGCGCCATCATTCAGGAAGCGCCTTATCCGGGGGAGACCGTGACGGCAGCGCAAATCAACATCGAGGCCGTGCGCAGGCGCAGGACCGATCCCAGGCAAAACTGGCTGACCCAGTTGAGGACCGAAGGCCTCAAGGACATGTACAACAAACCGATCTACCCCATCAATATGTATAAGGATCAGCTGCCTACCGATCAGGCGGCAAGATCCCGGGCTCAGCCGATCAAGCGATTCCTCGAAGAACGCATTTTCATAGCGCCCAGAGGCGACGCCGGCTGATGATTCGCGCAGGCGGCGCGCAGTGCGCGCCGCCTGTGTCCGCGCGCGAACACCCACTCGCCTGCGCCTCGGTGAGGCGTGGGTGTGCCTGCGCAGCGCATCGACAATTGGACTGATAGTCCGCCCCCTGGAATCGGTAAAGGGAGAAATATCGAATGAGACTGTGGGAACTCAACATGGATGGCAAGGTGGCCATCGTCACCGGCGGCGGCCAAGGCCTCGGCAAAGCGATCGCCCTGGGACTCGCGCACTGCGGGGCTTCGGTCTGCATCGCCGATGTGAACCTCGCCGCGGCCGAAGAGGTCGCCTCCCAGGCGAGGGCCTTGGGCCCGCGCAGCCTCGCGCTTCAAGTCGACGCCACCGTGAATGAACAAGCGGTGAGGATGGCAAAGCAGACTGTCGATGCCTTCGGCCGCATCGATATCCTGGTCAACAATGCCGGCGGCGCGACCGGCCCTACCTTCGGCATCGGCAGGGTGCTCAACATCAGCGAGCGGGACTGGGACGATACCCTGACGCGCAATGTGAAGAGCGTCTTCCTGTGCACGAAAGCGGTGGTCCCGACCATGCTCGCGCAGAAATCGGGCAGCATCGTCAACATGGCCTCGATCACCGGCCAATTCCCGTTTGCCGGAATGCCGGCCTATTCGGCGGCGAAAGCCGCGGTGATCAACCTGACCAAGTCGATGGCGATGGAATTCGCCCCGCACGTGCGCGTGAACGCCCTGGCCCCGGGGCTGATCGAGACGCCGCGCACTTCGCTCAATCGGCGCCCGGAGCAGCTCACAAGGCTGCTCACCAACGTGCCGCTCGCGCGCATGGGCACGGCCGAAGAGGTCGCCGACATGGCCGTGTATCTCGCCTCCGATGTGGCGGCCTATATCAGCGGAACGATCCTCGATTGCAACGGCGGGCAGGTGTGGATGACCGAAGACGGGCGGCCCAATTTCAGGGATGCCGACCGCAAACCGCCCAAGACATGAAAGGCCGACAAGCGATGAAGCAGGAAGGAAAAGTCGCACTCATCACCGGCGCCGCGACCGGCGTCGGGCGGGCATCGGCGATCCTCTTTGCCCAGGAAGGGGCGAAGGTGGCGATCGCCGATATCAACGAGAAGGACGCCCTCGAAACGGTCAAGACGATCGAGAAAGACGGCGGCGAAGCGTTTTTCGTCCACGCGGACCTGGTGAAAGTCGCCGACATCGAAAACATGGTGGAAGCGACGGCGGCGAGGTTCGGCAAGCTCGACATCTTCTACCACAACGCCGGGGTGGCGGGCCCGGGCCGGATCGAGTTCACAAGCGAAGAGGCGTACGACCAGATCATGGATATCCACGTGAAGGCCGGATTCTTCGGGGCGAAGTTCGCCGTTCCGGAAATCAAGAAAGCAGGCGGCGGGTCGATACTTTTCACCGGCTCCGGCCTCGGCATACGTCCTTCCAAGCAATCCCCCGCCTATTCCGCCTCCAAGGCAGCCCTCCTCATGCTGGCAAGGGCGCTCGCCGTCGCACTGGCGCAGGACGGCATCCGGGTGAACGCCGTGTGTCCTGGCCCGATTGCCACGACGCCGCTGTGGCAGGGCGTGCTCGCGCGCAACCCGGAAATCGTCCCCGAGGATTACGCGAAAATGAACGCGGACGTGCGGCCGATCAAGCGGCTGGGGACGCCTGAGGAAATGGCGCGTGCGGCGCTATTTCTGGTGTCGCCGGAGAACTCCTACATTACAGGGGTGGCGCTGCCGGTGGATGGCGGCGGGGCGATGAGTTAATCCAAGTTCGAGCCCCTGTTGGCTCCCCGACCAGGGCAAAACTGAGAACTCTTGGCGGGTCAGGGTGCCACTGGCTTAACGTGTCGGTGAACGGCGTGCCTCAAGAACGTTTGGTCCGGCCACGGTGCTGACAGCTGTCCGCTGCATCGGATGGTTGGGCATCGGCAGCAAATTGACAAATCAATTCCCTCGGCGCCAGGCGATGCTGAACTGCTCTACGTTCGGAGCCGGGATCCCGCCAATGTGTGCGGCGGAGCTACCAAGATCATCGATCATGCCGCGCCTCGCGAGTTCAAGGAGGCGCACCGGTCCGACGTTGCCATCAATTTCGGCGTGCCGAACGGTGATGCCCATGCACGGCCAAAGCATCTGCGCGATGGCGCGGACGCCAGAACCAGCCGCCGTTGAATCCCCTTCGATGGAGAAGTCGCTCCTGTTAATCCCGCACGCGACGACTCGATCTCCGTATACCTTGTTGATTACAGGACCGCCACTCATACCCGAGGAAATGGGAATGTCGACTTGAAATGACGGACCGTATCTCCGTGCGACATCCCCATCTGAGAAAACCTCGGTGACCGTTCCGTGACGATACTCCAGTCGAAAGTCACAGAGGGCCTTTGAAATCGCGACATTAGACTTCGCGTACCCACCGCAGAGGAAAGCAATTGCGCCTCAAGTTGATTTGTAACGGCCATGGTAGGCTATATGGATGGCATCCAAAGAAGAGGTAATCAAAAAGATTACCATAGCCCTAAACGAGAAGGCTGGCGGGCAGCAGCCGTGCGTTGTATGTGGGAAAACGCAATGGTTAATTGTGGATCAGTTTGTAACCATGACGGTAGCGAAAGAGCCAAACGCCGTCCGTCTCGGCGGTGCTTCAATGCCTCTCGTTCCTCTTGTGTGTACAAATTGCGGGAACACGCATCTGTTAAATCTGCTGGTTCTTGGTTTCTCGGATCTGTCTGCATTGAAAATAGACGACGATGCCGATACAAAATCCTAACCAGCCACCAGTTCCATTTGGCCAGCCTCAACCCGCTGGCGGCGTTGAAATAATCACGCACGCAAGGAAACTTCATATGTATTCGGTAACCGACCCAGAATTGAACTCACTACGCGAATCCGGCCTATCTGCAAGCGTGGATCTATCGTTATTTGCACTATGCGGTGGAATCCTAGTAACGCTAATAGTGACGCTTTCGACGGTGGACATTACTCAGGCGAAAACATTCGCAGCTTATGTCGCCGCCGCGATCGTAAGCGGGATATTTACTGTTTGGTTCGGTGCGCGCGCGTGTATCGCCTGGAAAAATGCAAAAGCGAAGCTCGCTGAAATAAAAGACGCATCCTAATGATTTCCCGCGCTTGATCTTACTTGGCTTGTTCGGAACAATCGTGTCCATAGCCCGCTTAAACGCTTCGCCGCTTTCATCTGCCTCTAGCGCCTTCGCCGCTTCAATGGAGCGAGCCGACTGAGCCGGGTCATCCGGCTCAGTCTTTGGCTTTCGCTTCTTTCCTTTTACGCCACGGGGAGAAGCGCCTGCCGACCCGGCGCCGAGATAACGAAGCACGACCCTAGGTGGCACAGGCGCCCATCAAGCGGCGCCGCGAAGACCGGGAGAATGACACGCTGTAGCAGGACCTTCTCCCGGTCTGACATTGGCCTGAGCATTTGAGCGGTACCGGCGGTCAAGTCGATGCCCAACGTAGACGTAACCGGCGACCGCGGAAAGGTGCGACCGAAGGGAGCGCCCGCCCGCGGGCGTCCGCGTTGACGGGCATGTTATGGGGCATTTCAGAAAACAGTCTTTACCATCTTTTCGACTCCGACGATCATCTCAAGAACTTCATCTTTCGTCGGCTCTCTATCCTTTCCGTGATCGCAGAGATTTCGGATGTCACCGAGGTGCTGGATGAACCTCCACTTTGCAGTGTCGATCACATTCGCTTCTTTCAGCATCTGGTAGTAATCAGCGATGGTTGGGTGGGACTTCTTGCTCTTAAGGCCGTGCTGATCACATACGTGTCCAAGATGCTTCTCAAGGACGACGCCAGCGACAGCGCCTCCTGCGCGAACGAAGCCGTTCTTTGTCAGACTCGTAGCTGCGTCAAGCTCACTATCAAAGATGTCTGCCTGCAGTACATCCTGAATGTCAAACAATGCGCTGTCGAAGCGCTTCTGCGCAGACTTCAATATGGCAAGTTGGACCTGAAATTTTGGAAGCGCTGAAGCCTTTTCAGCAACCACTTCGCCGTACCGGCGAGTTGTCAGGCCCAGCAGAGCGTCTGAAATTGAGTAGGTGAGAAAGTCGATTTCTTTGCGCTTCTCGTTCTTATATTGCTTGACGAAGTCATCGATTCGGTCCGGAAGGACCTGCTTCACGACTCTTAGCGCTTCGGAGTACCATGTTTCGTACCCTGTATCGAAATTTGGCAGTTCGATCTTGTGCTCTTTGAGCTGCTTCTTTGCCGTCTCCCCTAGCTTTCCGACATCGTCGGCCATGGCGTAGTAGAGGAGGTCGCCGCTCCCAACCAGCGTCGCAAGCTCCTTCTTGAGATCGTCGAACTTAGATGCCATTGCATGCCCTATAACGTGTTGCTCTGCGGCGGGCCAAGGTGACCGCTGCCCTGGCGCGGCGCTGGCGGCCCGTCCGCAGCAGCAAAGGGTTAAACGGCTATTCCTCCAAAGCTGCCCGAATGCGGGATAACTTGTCAAAGTTCGTCTTGTGATTCTGGTACAGGTGCCAAACCAGATCGTTGAGTTCTTGGGCAATACCCTTTCGCTCTTGCCGCGAGTGCGTATCTACCAGCTTCTGGATACGAAAAGAGATCATCTTCTTGATGCCCTGAGAACTCCGCTCTCCTTCACCGTACACGGCCCAGTAGACTTCGCCGTAGTCAAGCTTTGGAAAGTCGTCTGCGACGATGCGCGAGATCTGCTTTCCCTCTTGAGCCAACTGACGCATTCTTTGAACGTCCTTCTTCAAGATTGCCATCGTATTCTCCCTGTGGTTAAGCGGTTTAACGCCTGAGTTCAGCGGCAGTTGAGGCGGCGTGCGGCGTGCATCGTGCGGCAGCACCATGCGCGACGGTTCAACTGTCCGCTGCAACGATCTGTTGGGCAAACGGCCGCCACGGTCAACTATTTCGGCCGACGACAACATAATTTCTCGGCCCTCCAAATTCCGCAAAGAGCCAGATATGGACGATGACATACGCACCGTTCGGACCACCACGTTCGGTGAGTCGAATCGAGTGCAACTCTTTTGATTTTGGGCATTTACGATCTGATCCCGCGTCACCTCCCACCCACCGACCATAGTCGGACGGGTCGGAGATGATCAGTTCCTGGACCGTCGGTTTGAAACCATCTACACCAAGAACCGCGACTGCAACCCCAAGCCCGATCTTGGCGAGCATCTGAGCGAAAACCTGCGAGTCAACGGTGAGCTTCACTCCAACACCGTCGTTAGGCTCCGCCAAAGCTCTCGTGGCAGGGGCCACGACGATAATCTTTGCGTCCCAAGGCGCGACTTCGGGCAAAGGATTCTGCGAGAACTCTCCGGGTTCGTAGTATGCCGGCAATACTACTGGGCCAGGCACGAGGTTCCAGTCAAGATTCCGCTCATCGGCGGTCCCATCAAGCTTTCGAACTGTCGCAGCTGCGGAATTTGGAGCGCGATCCTTTCGCCTCAGGCCAAGCTTGGATCTTCCTGGCCCCATCATTGATACCAAGCACTTCTCTTCGATCTTCTGCGTTATAGCTCTGCAGGATTCACACGATGCGCGGTTCAACACCAAGGCGTTCGAATGCTCTTCCGGAGCAAGGTTTCCGCCAAGGCCCCGAGGCAGCACGTGTTCACGCGATAGGGGCGACGCAGTGCTCCCGCAATAGATGCAGGCTCCAATATCCAGATTGAGTTTCATCCGGTTGCCCAACGTGTAGTTAACGTCCGAAATGTCGCATATTCGAAGACTGCTGTTTGCGAGCGAAAAACTTCTCCGCCAAATCAGCCCATTAGATGGGGTACCCCGTATCGACGGCCGGGATAGGCTGTGCGAGATGCAGCCATATCAGGAGATAGGCCGCGATCATTTACTGCAGCGCCCTGTCCTGCGGCCCCGTTTGAGTAAGTTTGAGTAACAAGGAGCCTACGGACACCTACTCCGGCTGCACCCCAGCCGCCTTTATCATCTCCCCCATTTCCGCCACGTGGGTGCGGATCGCCTCGGCGAACTCGCTCGGTGAATTTGCGACCCGGTCGAGACTGAACGCAGTGAGATACTTCTCGGTGAACTCAGGCTGCTTCAGGATCGCCGTCGAATCGCGGTAAATGCGATCCACCACCTGCGGACTTGTGCCGCCGGGCGCGAACAGTCCGAACCAGATCCACGAGACGACGTACGGATAGCCCGCCTCGGCCGCGGTCGGCACATCGGGAAATAGTTTCGTGCGCTGCGGGGCGGTGATGGCGATCGCCCGCACTCTGCCCGCCTTCACCATCGCGCCGTTCGCCGCGGGGCTTCCGGTCGAGATCGACACCTCGCCCGCAACCACTGCGGTCGTCGCCGGCGCCACCCCCTTGTAGGGGATGTGGAGGAAACTCACGCCTTCGCGCTTGGCAAGCGTCTCCAGGATCAAATGCGCGGAGGTGCCCCTGCCCACCGAGCTATAGGCGATCTTGCCGGGCGAGCGGCGGGCCATTTCCACCAGCTCACGGAGGTTGTGAACGGGAACCGACGGATTCACGACCACAAAAATTCCGCTCCGGGCGAGCATGGTGATCGGAACCAGGCTCTTGTCCGGGTCGTAAGGCAGTTTCTTGAAGAGAAAGCGGTTGCCCACCACCGTCGGGTCTATGGTGAGCAGCAGCGTGTGGCCGTCGGGTGCGGCGCCGGCAACTCTCGAGGTGCCGATGACCGAATCGGCGCCGCTGATGTTCTCCACCACCACCGGCTGGCCCCAGCTCGTGCCGAGTTCCTTTGCCAGCGCCCGCGCCAGCGTATCCGTGCTGCCGCCTGCCGCGTAGGGCACGACGATGCGCACCGCTTGCGAAGGAAAGGACTGCGCTAGTGCCGAAACCGTGAATAGAAGGCACGCGGTTAGCAGCGTGCCGGACCGGAGCATCGTCATCATCATTCCTCCCCCGGATGAAGTGACTTCAGAAGAGCATTATCAGCGCAACCCCGCGGTTGTCAACTTGGAGCCTCTGGTATGGCGCTGCGCCGGAGGCTGTTCAAGCGGCTCTACGGAACGACTTGCGGCTACCGATCTTTCCGCGTTCCGCGAGTGTCGGCAGGCGGCGAATGCCGGTACCGAGCTTCTGTTCCGCGAGGCGCAGTTCGTACAGCTTTTGCAGATTGAGCCAGAACTCGGCGCTGGTACCGAAGAAATGCGCCAAGCGAAGTGCGCTGTCGCCGGTAACCGCGCGCTGGCCGTTCAGGATACCGGTAATCCTGTTGGTGGGCACATCGAGCTGGCGTGCAAGCTCGGCTGCGCTCATGCCGAGTTCCTTGAGTTGCTCGGCGAGGTGTTCTCCGGGATGGATCGCAGTGCGTGTCATGCTAGGTACCTCAGTGATAATCGACGATCTCCACATTGGTCGGACCGGGCGAGCGGTCCGGCCACTCGAAGCAGATGCGCCACTGATCGTTGATGCGGATGCTGTACTGCCCTTTGCGATCGCCTTTGAGGGCTTCGAATCGGTTTCCGGGAAGAACCGCCAGATCTTTCAGTGACGCCGCTGCATCAAGCTGATCGAGCTTCATCTCGGCCGCCCGGGAAAAACCCGAGAAGGCCTTGATGTGCTTGCCTTCCGCGAACTCGCGGGTGCGTTTGTCGCGGAAGGTGACGATCATTGACGCAGCATATCAAGTATTTAGCCGTTACGTCAATCGTAACGGACTCCCACACCGGGGAAGTTGAGGATGACGCGGGCGAGATCACCGCCCGGCGAGCCGGGCGGTGATCTATTCTGCCGATCGAGGATTCAGTGCGAGAGGCCTACGGGGAGCTGCTGATCGGATTACTGCGGCTTGATGCCGATATCCTTGATCACCTTCGTCCACTTGGCGAGATCCGCCTTGTGGAAGGCGGCGAATTCCGCCGGCGGCATACCGTTCCAGGTCGTTTCATAGCCGGTGTTCATGATGCGCTCCTTCATCGCCGGGTCCTTGAGAACGGTGGAAAACGCCGCGTAGAGCTTGTCGAGAATCGGCTGCGGCGTGGCCGCGGGTGCGAACAAGCCGGTCCAGCTCACGCCTTCGAAATCGATTCCCGACTCCTTAACCGTCGGAATATCGGGCGCGAATTGGCTTCGGGTGGCCCCGGTCACGGCGAGGGCGCGGATCTTGCCCGCCTTCAGTTGCGGCAACGCGTTGCCGAGTCCGGTCGAGGCCACGGAGACCTCGCCGGAGATGGCGGCCATCGCCGCCTGAGAATCTCCCTTGTAGGGAACATTACGCAGGTCGACTCCCGCCTGCTTCTTGAAAAGTTCGAATGCGACATAATGCGGCGACGAAGGGGAGGCATAGAACATCGCGCCCGGCTTCGACTTGGCGAGCGCAATGAATTCCTTGAGCGTCTTCGCCGCAACGGAGGGATTGGCGGCAAACACCAGTTGCGTGTAGCCCAATACCGTGATCGGCGCGAAACTCTTTATCGGATCGTAAGGGACGTTCACGAACAGGCCCACGTTGTAGACCATCTGCCCGCTCGCCCCGCTCATGATCGTATAGCCATCGGGAGCAGATTTGGCGACGAATTCCGCCGCGATGCGCCCCTCGGCGCCGGTCTTGTTCTCGATGATGACCTGCTGGCCCAGTTGTTCCGAAACCTTTGGCGCGATCGCGCGCGCCAGAATGTCATTGCCGCCGCCAGCCCCAAAACCGATGATCCACCTGATCGGTTTGTTCGGATAGCTCTGCGCCATCGCTTCACCGCCTGCGAAAACGAGCGCCAGCATCAGACCGATGACCCTGAATAGCATTTTCATGTGTTTCCTCCATCCATGATTGATTCGCATTGGCAGCGCCGATAATAGCTTCGGCACGCTTTCATTCAGCGCGGATATTGAATTGCTTTATCGCCTTGGTCCATTTGTTGAGTTCAGCCCTGAAGAACTTTTCGAATTCGGCCGGCGGCATACCTTGCCCCTCGATCGGTTCGCGGCCCGACCGGATGGCGCGCTCCTGCATCTCGTCGGACTTGAGAACCGCAGTCAACGCCGTGTAGAGCTTCTCGACGATGGGTTGCGGCGTCCCGGCCGGCGCGAACAGTCCGGCCCAGGTTATGCCGTCAAACTCGTACCCTGCTTCCGCAACGGTCGGAATATCGGGAAAGAAGCGGCTTCGCTTCGCGCCGGTGATCCCCAAGGGACGGAGCTTTCCCGACTTCAGCTGCGCCATGATCGGCGGAATGGAAAGGACGATCAGCGATGTCTCGCCGGCGACGGCGGCATTGACCGCCGGGGCTGCGCCCTTGTACCGGACATTGACTATTTTCACCCCGGCCGTGCTGTTGAAAAGCTCGGTTGCCACGTAAAACGCCGACGCGGAGGAGGCGTGGAACAGCTCGCCGGGCTTGGCTTTGGCTAGCGCCACCAACTCCTTCATCGAACGAGCCGGAACCGAGGGATGAACGGCAACGACCAGCGGGTCGTAATTGAACAGGGTGATCGGAACGAATGCCTTCAGCGGGTCGTAACCCGAGTTCGGGTATAGCGCGGGGTTGAACACCATCTGTCCGCTCGCGCCGGCGAGCAGCGTATAGCCGTCGGGAGCCGACTTGGCGACGTAATCCGTGGCGATACGTGCCTCGGCGCCGGGCTTGTTTTCGATGATGATCGGCTGGCCCAGGACTTCGGAGAGCTTGGGGGCCACCATGCGCGCGGTGACGTCGGTGCCGCCGCCGGGTTGAAATCCGACCACCATCCGTATCGGCTTGGTGGGGTAGCTCTGCGCCGCGACAGCTCCGGCGGCAAGGGCAAGCGCAAGGGACAGCACAACCTGTTTGGTTTTCATTTGCCTTTTTCCTGTTTCGTGGTTCAAATTCCAATGGGGCTGTCGGCCCCGGAACTCCCGTCTATCCGCCCCGGATGCCGAGCTCGCGTATCGCTTTGGGCCACTTGGCGAGATCTTCTTGCAGAATTCGGGCGAATTCCGCCGGCGACACCCCCGTGGTGCTTGTGTCGCGGCCCATCGCGTGCAAGCGATCGAGCACTCCCTTGTCACGGAGCGCAAAGGTCATCCCCTGATAGAGCTTTTCGATGATTTCCTCCGGTGTTCCCGCCGGCGCGAACAGGCCGGCCCAACTGATGGGCGTTTCGAAATCCAGTCCCGACTCCCGGAATGTCGGGACATCCGGGAGGAACGGGCTCCGCTTGGCAGCGGAGATCGCCAGCGTACGCAGCTTTCCCGACTTCACGTGCACCATGAGCGGCCCGGGGGACAGCACGATCATGGTTGCCTCACCCGAGATGGCCGCAGTCATCGCAGGCGCAGCGCCTTTATAGGGAACATGCACGATCTTGACCCCCACCTCCCGGTTGAACACCTCGACCGCCACCTGGAACGCGGAGGCCGCCGAAGCGTGAAACACCTGGCCGGGCTTTCCTTTCGCGAGAGAGATCAACTCCTTGATCGTCTTCACCGGGACTCCCGGATTGACCGTGAACACCATCGGGTCGTAGTTGAACAGGGTGATGGGCACGAAGTCTTTCCCCGGATTGTAGGACAGCTCGGGAAACAGTCCGACGTTGGCGACCATTTCACCGCTCGATCCGGCGTAGAGCGTGTATCCGTCGGGAACCGACTTGGCGACGAATTCCGCCCCGATGCGGGCCGCAGCGCCGGGCTTGTTCTCGACGATCACCGGTTGGCCGAGGCGCTCGGAGAGCTTCGGCACGAGTAGTCGCATGTTGACGTCGGTGCCGCCGCCCGCGCCATACCCCACCACTATTTTTACCGGTTTGCTCGGGTACGTTTGCGCCGCAGACTCGGCGGCCGCAAGGACAAGCGCCAAGAGCAGGCCAAAAACTTGATGTCTTGTTTTCATTCCTCCTTCCTCCTCCATATATTTCGCGCGGAACCGGTGCGCGCGAGCCTGCTCCGGTCAACCGCGGATGTTCATGTCCTTTATTGCTTTGGTCCATTTGGCGAGCTCTTTCTTGAAAAAGATTGCGAACTCGGCCGGCGGCATCCCGGTTCCACTGGTCTCATGGCCGATGGAGACGAGGCGCTTCATCATGCTGTCCTCCTTGAGGACGATAGCCAGGCCACCGTATAGCTTGTCGATGACGGCACTCGGCGTTCCGGCAGGGGCGAACAGCCCCGCCCAGGTAATGCCCTCGAAATCCAGCCCGGACTCGAGCACGGTGGGAATCTCAGGCAGGAACCTGCTTCGCTTGTCCCCGGTGACCGCGATGGGACGAAGTTTGCCGGCTTTCATCATCGCATTGATGGGCGGAACCGACATCACGATCATCGATGCCTCGCCGGAGACGGCCGCGACAACAGCGGGGGCGGCACCCTTGTAGGGAACTTGAATGATTTTCACCCCCGCTTGCTTGTTGAAGAACTCGGCTGCCACAAAAAACGCCGACGCGGCCGAAGCGTGGAACAGCGTGCCGGGTTTGGCCTTGGCCAGTGCGACCAGATCCTTGACCGAGTGGACCGGAAGGGAAGGATTGACGGCAAAAACCAACGGATCGGAGTTAAGCAGCGTAATCGGGACAAAAGCGTTCTCGTGATCGTAGGGCAGCGGAGCGAAGAGGCCCGGGTTGAATACCATCTGCCCGCTCGCCCCGGCCAGCAGCGTGTATCCGTCGGGCGCCGCCTTGGCAACGTATTCCGTCGAGATGCGCGCCTCGGCCCCGGGCTTGTTCTCGACGATGATCGGCTGGCCAAGCACGTCGGAGAGCTTCGTGGCAACAAGACGCGTCGTGACATCGGTACCGCCGCCGGGCTGAAAACCCACGACGATTTTGATCGGTTTGTTCGGATAAGCTTGCGCCGCGGATTCGCCGGCAGCAAAAACGAACGCCAGCGCGAGAAACAGGCCGAGGATTTTGTGTGTCGTCTTCATCTTGTCTTCTCCAGTCGTCATCGTTGCACACAGCCCATAGGAACGGGCTCACTGCGCACCAGCGCCGTTTCCGCATTCCGGGGAAAAGGTGTCACAAGTGCACTTGCCCGCATGAAATGGGGCAAGTTATCCGCGCTTTTCTTTTTTCTGGCTACAGTTTATACACCGCGATGCCATCGCGAAAGGTCTTGCGCTGTAATCGGCATCGCAGCCACGGCTCCGGGTCCGTGTCCACCTGCTCTCGCCAAGGCAGGCGCCACGCGTCGCCGCCCCATAAGCGCCAACGCATGTTGCTTACGAAGCCAGACCAGCGCGCGCGACGGCGGCGCGCCTTTTCACCGGTTTACTTGACCCACATCACAGAGCCGCGGCATGGGCGACCATAGAATCCGCGATATGCAATATATTGCGCTGACTATCGTTCGTATGCATTATGATGCATACGCGACGGATGCGGGCCGATGCCGCGGTATTCCCGGGCGGGCCGGCGAATTTGGACAATTCAGGCGTTAGGACCGCCGTCGCGAGGGGGCGGATATATGCAACAGGTACTCAGTTTCTGGAAATCACGCGCAGCCAAGCTTGGCCCCAGCGTCGGGATCGTCATCGACGGCAGGAAAATCACTGCGCCCGAAGGGGCCTCGATTCTCGACGCTTGCCGGCTCGCCGAGATCTACCTGCCGGCCCTGTGTGCGCATCCTGATCTGCCGCCCGCCTGCCAGCGGGGCGCGGAGGACGCCGGCTGCAAGCTTTGCCTGGTGGAAATCGAGGGGCGCGACGGTTTGCAGAAGGCATGCTCGACGGCGCTCGAGGAAGGACTGGTCGTCAGAACCTCGACGGACGCAATCCAGCGCGAACGCCGGGAAAATCTGGCGAGAATCCTCAGTGTGCATCCGCACGTCTGCCTGACCTGCCCGCAAAGGGACGGCTGCAGCCGCACCGAGTGTTCTTACGGCAATCCGGTGGAGCAGCGCTGCTGCTCGATATTCAACAGTTGCGAGCTGCGCAAGGTTTCGGACTACATAGGCATCCCGAATAACACGCCCAAGTACAAGCATATCCAGTTGCCGGTCATCAAAGACGAGCCGTTCTACGACCGTGACTACAACTTGTGCATCGACTGCCGCCGCTGTTTGGTCGCCTGCAACGACGTGCGCGGAGTCGGCTGCCTCGAGATAAAGGAAACGCGTGACGGAAACGCGACCCGCAAGTGGGTCGGCACTATCGCAGCCACTCTGATCGAATCCGGATGCAAGTTCTGCAGCGCCTGCGTCACCGTTTGCCCGACCGGCGCCCTGCGCGATCGTACGCTCGATCCCGCGCGTCTCGAGCAAACGCAGGTGCCGTGCAAGGCGGCCTGCCCCGCTGGAATCGACGTGCCGCGCTATGTTCAGCTTGCGGGCCTCGGACGGTACGGCGAGGCGACGGCGGTCGTGCGCGAGAAGCTGCCTTTCCCCGGCATACTCGGGCGTGCCTGCTTCGCGATGTGCGAGAGCGCCTGTCGCAGAAAGGATCTGGACGATCCGCTGTCGATCCGCAGTCTCAAGCGTCTCGCCGCCGACCACGACACCGGCCTGTGGCGGCAGTACTCCAAACAGCTTGCGCCTAGCGGGCACAAGGCCGCAGTAGTCGGTGCCGGCCCGGCTGGGCTTACGGCCGCCTATTACCTTGCCAAAAAGGGACACGCGGTCACGTTGTTCGAGGCCCTGCCGGCCGCGGGCGGCATGGCGCGCTACGGCATTCCGTCCTATCGCGTCCCTCCCGAAGTAATCGACCAAGAGGTCGATGAAGTGCGCAAGCTCGGCGTCGAATTTCGCTTCGGCAGCCGCATAGAAGACCTGGACGAGTTGTTCGCGCAGGGCTATGAAACCGTATTTCTAGGCATCGGCGCCCAGGCAGGACAAAGGCTCGGCATTCCAGGCGATAGCCTCCCGAACGTCGTCGACAGCCCGACTTTCCTGCGCGCAGCGACGATGGGCAAGATCGGCACGGCCCAATCGCCGGTGATGATGGGCAGGCACGTGGCCGTGATCGGCGGCGGCAATGTCGCCACCGACGACGCGCGTACATCGCGGCGCCTGGGCGGCGAGCAGGTCGACATCGTCTACCGCCGTTCGCGCGAGCAGATGCCTGCGCGGCAGGATGAATTCGAGGGCTGCGTCGAAGAGGGGGTGAATTTCCGCTACCTCACCGCACCAAAGAAGATCGAGATCGGCGGCGGGGCGAGGCTGAAAGTGACGTTTGCGCGAACAGAGCTGGGCGAGCCGGATTCGAGCGGCAGACGCCGTCCGGTTGAAATACCGGGCAGCGAGTTCGAGGAGGAATGCGACCTGATCATCGCAGCGGTCGGCCAGGAGGCCGAAACCTATCCCGAATTCAAGATCCAGACAGGCAAGGGCGGGCGAGTCAACGTGCGCGAGGACTCGCTCGCGACCAGCAGGCCCGGCGTGTTCGCCGGCGGCGACTGCGTCCTTGGTCCGGCAACCCTGATCGACGCCGTGGCGCATGGGCGGCTCGCGGCCGCTGCCATGGACAAATTCCTCGGCGGCGACGGCAACATCGAGGAAAAACTATTGCCCGATGACTGGGACACCGATCCGTTCATAGGAAGGCAAGAAGGCTTCAACCGCATCGCGCGCTTCCAACCCATTTACATCAGCAAGGAGAGGCGACTGGGATGGGAGGAGGTCGAACTCGGCCTGGATGAGCCTTCCGGACGCGCCGAGGGGCTGCGCTGCCTCAAGTGCAACCTGGCGGCGCGGATCGAGGAGGCCGTCCTGCCGCCCGAATCCTGGTTGGAATTCTGCGAAAGCGTGGTCGCGCTCGCCACCGACAAGGCCGGTGTGTTCCAGCTGCTGGACGCCGAGAAGAACGTGCTCATGATCAAAGGCGTCGAGAACCTGCGCCAAGGGCTAACGGAGCAACTCGGCAAGAATCCCCTCGCAAAGCATTTCATTTGCGAGGAAGCGCCGATGTATACCCAGCGCGAGAGCCAGTTCATCCAGGCTTATCTGCAGCAGTATGGCAAGATGCCCGGCGGCGGAGCGAGCGAGCTGGATGATTTGTTTTAGCCGCTTGCGAGTTTACTGTTGAGAGATTTGGCGAAGATTTGGTTTTTAAATTCGTCTCCCCCTTCTCGTGCAGTTGCAAGCAACTGCACGAGAAGGGGGAGATTGCTAAACGGCAAAACCAACTTCCTTGGTTCAGGGTATGCCGGGTTAAGCGAAAGCATCGCGCCGAGGCGTACCATCATGGGAGGTTACGTCCGGAGCAAAGGAGGACTGATTCGATGAGCCAGTACCAGTTTGTTCAATACGAATGCGTCGGCGGCCTAGTCACGATCAGGATCAACCGCCCGCCCTATAACGTGCTCGACATCGCCACGATGGAGGAAATGAACGCTGCGCTCGAGCGCGCCGGCGGGGAGAACGACGCGAAGCTGCTGCTCGTTACCGGTGCCGGCGAGAAGGCCTTTTCCTCCGGGGTGGACGTCCTGGACCACACCAAGGACAAGGTGGAGCGGATGATCGAGGTATTTCACGCCATCTTCAAGCGTCTGCTGTCTCTGCCGATCCCGACGGTGGCCGCCGTCAATGGAGCGGCCCTGGGAGGCGGCTGCGAGCTCGCCATCGCCTGCGACATGGTGGTCGCCGCCAAAGGCGCCAAGATCGGCCAACCCGAAATCAAGCTCGGCGTGTTTGCGCCGATCGCGGCGATCCTTATGCCCAAGGCCCTGCCGATGACCAAGGTCATGGAACTCCTGCTCGGCGGCGCGGCCATTGATGCGGAGGAGGCGCACAGGCTGGGGCTGGTCAATCACGTGCTGCCGAAGGACACGTTCGCAGCCGATACCGCGAAATTCCTGGAACAATTCCTTTCGCTCTCGAAGGTGGCGCTGATTCACGCCAAGAGGGCGGTCCGCGAAGCGGCGACGCGGCCTTTCCATGAGGCGCTGTTTCAGGTCGAGCAGCTCTACCTGAAGGAGCTGATGGCGACCGAGGATGCCGCCGAAGGCCTGAACTCCTTCATCGAAAAGCGTAAGCCCGTCTGGAAGAACCGATAATCGGGTCTTACGGTTTTCAATAACTGATTAACTGTAACGGAGATGAAAATGAGCGACCTGACCTGGCTGCCACGTGAAAACGATTTGAAAGACCACTCGCTTTTCGACAACAAGTATTTCGGCGACTCGGCCCCGGGGATCAAGTACGAGTTGCGCCCCATCGCGGACGAGGCCGGCAAGACCGTGGACGGGCTGCGCGCGGCCTGGATCTGGCTCAACAACCCGGCGCAGTACAACTCCTACACCACCAATATGGCAAAGGGCATCATCGCGGGATTCCAGCGCGCATCGAGCGATCGCTCGGTCGTCGCGGTGGTGTTCACCGGTGTTGGCGACAAGGCGTTCTGCTCCGGCGGCAACACCGTCGAATACGCCAGCTACTACGCCAAGCGCCCCAACGAGTACGGCGAATACATGGATCTGTTCAACGCCATGGTCGACGGCATCCTGAACTGCAAGAAGCCGGTGATCTGCCGGGTCAACGGCATGCGCGTCGCGGGCGGCCAGGAACTCGGCATGGCAGCGGACCTCGCCATCAGCTCCGACCTTGCGATCTACGGCCAAGCCGGACCCAAGCACGGCTCGGCGCCCGACGGCGGTGCGACCGATTTCCTGCCCTGGTTCCTGTCGATGGAAGACGCAATGTACAACTGCATCTCCTGTGAGACCTGGAGCGCCTACAAGATGAAACTCAAGGGCTTTCTCACCAAGGTCGTCCCGGTGCTGAAAAAAGACGGCAACTGGGTGAGAAATCCCCTGGTGCGCACCGATACCTATGTGGAGGACGGCGACATCGTCTACGGCGAACCGGTCGCCGGCGCGGCGGCGAAGAAGGCAAAAGAATTGCTCGCACAGTGCACGACCGATTTCACGCTTCTCGACGCCGAGGTCGACCGGCTGGTGTGGAAGTTCACCAATCTGTTCCCGCACTGCCTTATGAAATCGATCGACGGCGTCCGCGCCAAGAAGAAGTATTTCTGGGACCAGATGAAACTGCCCAACCGCCACTGGCTCGCCGCCAACATGAATTTCGAGGCACACATGGGTTTTTCCGCATTCTCGACCAAGAAACTCACCGGCGAGGACATTATCGATTTCGTCAAATACCGCCAGTTGCAGGCGCAGGGTGCGTCGATAGACGACGAATTCTTCAGCGCCGTGCATCCGAAGCCCAAAGGCTAGGATTCGGGATCCAGAATAGCCGACCGCGGCGTTGCGCGCTGCGCGCGCCAACCGGGTTTTCAGCACGGATAGAAAACATCCGTGCTGAAAACCCGGTTACGGATAACGGCACGGACGGACTGGCATTTCCATATGAGATCGTCGATTATGCACGGTTGGCTTTCTCATCCGTGCATAATCGGCGATCCGCGCGGACGGAAAGCCGTCCGCGCAAGTCGCAACACTGGAAACTAAATTTCAAATATATTTGGCCAGGATCTAGGATCTCGATGGATCACGCCGGATCATCCGCCGCTGTTCCCGCGAGCAGCGCAGATAAGCCCATCCTCGCCGCCGAGTCTCTGCACGCCTATTACGGCGCGAGCCACGTTCTGCACGGCATCGACTTTCGCGTGCAGCCCGGCGAGACCGTCGGCCTGCTGGGGCGTAACGGCATGGGCAAGACCACGCTGCTTCGCAGCATGCTCGGCTTCGTGCGCGCGCGCTCCGGCAGCGTGCGTGTTATGGGACGCGACATGACACAGTCCGATCCCCATGAGATCGCGCGCCAGGGCATCGCTTTCGTACCCGAGGGACGGGGCATTTTTCCCAATCTTTCGGTGCGCGAAAATCTCGTCATGGCGGCGCGACCCGGGATTCACGGGCGGCGCGACTGGACCTATGAGCGCGTGCTCGAAACCTTCCCGCAGCTTGCCGAGCGCATTCATCACGGCGGCGCGCAGCTCTCGGGCGGCGAGCAGCAAATGCTCACCATCGGCCGCGCGTTGATGACCAATCCGGATCTGCTCATTCTGGACGAGGCTACCGAAGGCCTGGCGCCGAAAATCTCGCGAGAAATCTGGGGCATCATCCGCGCCATACGCGCGAGCGGCATCGCCTCGGTGATCGTCGACAAGAATTTCGCCGCCGTGTCCTCGCTTGCCGACCGCTGCGTAATCCTGGTCAAGGGGCGCGTGGTGTTCGAGGGCGCAAGCGCCGACCTGCGGCGCCAGGAAGATCTGCATCTCAAATATCTCGGAGTATGAAAATGGCCCAAATTCACATTCACGATCACACTTCACCGGACGGGCTCTACCCCTTCGACGCGCGCGGCATCGCCAAGCGCTTTCGCCACGCGGCGATCTTCGGCGCCCTCGACGCCCTGCACGCTGGCGAAACCATGCGCTTTGTCAACGATCATGATCCGTTGCCATTGCTGCAGCAACTGCAGCAGCGCTACGGCGCGGCAGTATCGATCAACTACGTAACGCGAGAGCCGGGAAACATCGTCATAGATTTCACGAAACAGTGATTCCTATATGGGCATGGAACGCAGCACGCGTTGGCGCCCGTGACACGATGAAACCCGCCTGTGGCCCGCCGCCAGCCCTGGCTTGCGCGCTCGATCGATGAATGAACTCACCGCGCTCGTCTCCGTCGCGCTGCTTGCATTGGCGGCAACGCTCGCGCTCATCGGGTTTGGCGATGTCGCGCCTTCGGCCCTCTTACACCTCGCGTTTGCCGTGGGCATCATGCCGCTCATTTTGGCGGCGTACATCTATTTCGTTCCGGTACTGACCCGCTCGGGCGGCGCGCCCGCCTCCGTGCGCGCGCTGCCTTGGCTGGCACTCGCCGCGGGATCACTTTCGTTTGCCGACATGCTGCGCCCCGGGAACATCGGGCAGGAAATCGCGATCGCGGCACTGGCGGCCGTGGCCGCCACCGGGGCGATCGCCGGCTGGACGCTCGCACGCGCAAGACGCGCGATCGGGCCGGCGCATCCGTGCCTCCACTGGTACCTGGCGGCTGCGCTGTGCCTTGTGCTCGCGCTCGCCGCGGTGCTGGCCATGCCGTTGTGGCCCGAACAATACCTTGCCCTGAAGCGCATGCACCTTCACCTGAACATGAGCGGGTTCATAGGCATCACGGCGGTAGGAACGCTGCAGGTGCTCATGCCCACGGTCGCAGGTCGTCCGGATCCGGGCACTGGCGCAAGGCTCAGACGCGATCTCCCCTATGCCGTTGCCGCCACGCTGGTCATCGCGGGTGCGGCCGCTTGGCGGGGACCGCTGGCAATCGCGGGCGCGGCGCTGTGGGGTGTGCCGCTGTGGCGACTGGCGCGGGCATGGGCCGCGCAACACCGCGCGGTCATCGTGTCCTGGCATGGGGCGGCGCCCGCACTCGGCGTCGCGCTCGCCGGCTTTGCTTTGATGCTCTTTCACGGCGCGGTTCACGGCCTCGGGATCGTAACGACGCATCAGGCGCCGGTCGCCTTCATCACATTGTTTCTGCTGCCGCTTGTGACTGGCGCAGTGGCGTATTTGCTGCCGGTCTGGCTGCGCCCGGGACCGCAAGGCCCCTGGCATGCGGCGGTGCGAAAGGCGGCGGGCCGCTGGGGCGGCGCGCGTGCCGGGATTTTCCTGTGCGGCGGCCTTGCCTATGCGCTTGGCATGCCGTGGGGCATCGCCCTGTCGGCGCTGGCACTGCTGATGTTCGTCGTTCAGGTGGCGCGTGGACTGGCGCCCCGTCATGGCAGCAACTGACCCCGATGAGGGCCCTTCGCAGGGCCATTCCGGCCCCGCTTGTATCCACAGAATTCTTGTGGTTATTGGCAAGTAAGCTTCGCTGTACGCTGTTGTTCGCCTCCCTGTATCATTGCGCCCCGCCGGCTTGATCCTGATCAAGCCAAAAACGCCACAATCATTGAAAATTCAGTGCCCTTTGGTTACCGAGAACTCTGTGCCCGGCTTGCGCAGCAGCGATGAAATCGCGCCTGATCGCAGCCCGGCCGACTGGACTGATGCTCGAAGCTGACAATCTCGAATGCGTACGCGGAGACCGCAGCCTGTTTCGCGGGCTTTCGTTCCGGCTCGATCGTGGCCAATGCCTGCTCGTGCAGGGATCGAACGGCAGCGGCAAGACCAGCCTATTGCGTATGCTCTGCGGGCTGGTCGCCCCCGCGCATGGAACCGTGCGCTGGAATGGGCAGCCGATCGCGGCGCTGGGGGACGCCTACCGGCGCGAGCTGACGTATTGCGGCCACCAGAGCGCCGTCAAGGAGGAACTGAGCGCAGCGGAAAACCTCGAGGTCGCGGCAGCGCTTGCAGGCCGCGCCGTGTCGGCAAGGTCGGTGCGTTCGATGCTCGCCAA
Source organism: Betaproteobacteria bacterium (assembly GCA_016210745.1). Classification (GTDB taxonomy): domain Bacteria; phylum Pseudomonadota; class Gammaproteobacteria; order Burkholderiales; family SG8-39; genus JACQTO01. Next base: position 27,946 of record JACQTO010000157.1, on the reverse strand, counting down.
GGCCGGGCTTCGCCGGCGCGAGGACCTGCCCGTGCGCGTGCTCTCACAGGGCCAGAAGCGGCGCGTAGCGCTCGCGCGCGTACTGCTCGCGGGCAGCGCGCTATGGCTGCTTGACGAGCCGGTCACCGCACTGGACGTGGACGCGGTCAAGTGGCTCGCCGGCGAGATAGATCACCATGTTGAACGCGGCGGCTTGGCGGTACTGACCAGTCATCAGGATCTGCCGCTCGCAGCGGGTCCCGCGCAGACGCTGCGGTTGGATCAGTGAGAGAGGCAGGCCTGTGGCAATCCTTCGGCGCAGCGGTACGGCGCGATCTGCTGCTTGCCATGCGGCGCAAATCGGATGTGTTGACGACCTTGTTTTTTTTCGTCATTGTGTCCAGCTTGTTTCCGCTGGGTATCGGTCCGGAGACGGACATGCTGAGGCGAATTGCGCCGGGGGTGCTCTGGGTCGGCGCCCTGCTTGCGACGATGCTCTCGCTCAACCGGCTGTTCGCAGCAGACTACATCGATGGAACGCTCGAACAGATAGCGCTCTCGGCGGTGCCCCTGGGTGTCCTCGTAGCCGGCAAAGTGGCAGCGCACTGGCTGCTCGCCGGCCTGCCGCTCGCGTTGCTCTCTCCGGTTCTCGGTCTGCAGTTTGACATGTCACCGCGAACCCTTGCCGTGCTGGCCGCCTCGCTTGCGATCGGCACGCCGGTGCTGAGCCTGATCGGGGCCATCGGCGCCGCACTTACGCTGGGCGTGCGCGGCGGTGGCGTACTGGTATCGCTGCTGGTGCTGCCGCTCTATATCCCGGTGCTGATATTCGGCGCCGGCGCGGTGGAAGCCGACATATCTGGACTCGGCGCCGGCGCGCATTTGTCGCTGCTTGCGGCGATGTTGGCGCTGGCGGGATTTTTCGCGCCCTGGGCAACCACGGCGGCATTGAGGATTGCGTTGGAATGAGGCTGATCAATTGGTTCAGGTTTTCTTCACCGCAGAGTTTTTACCCCCTTGCGGCGAAGATGATTCCGGTGTTCGCGGCGCTGGCCGTCGTATTCGGCGTGGTGGGGGCGTATGTCTCGTTTTTCGTCGCGCCGACCGATGCCCAGCAGGGCGAGGCGTACCGGATAATCTTCGTGCACGTGCCGGCGTCCTGGCTGTCGATGTTTCTGTATGTGGTCATGGCGTTCTGGGCCGCAGTCGGAGTCTCGATGAATACGCGGCTGGCGGGCATGCTGGCCTCGGCGATTGCACCGACCGGCGCCATGTTCGCGTTCCTGAGCCTGTGGACGGGATCGCTGTGGGGCAAGCCGATGTGGGGCACGTGGTGGGTTTGGGACGCGCGGCTCACCTCGGAACTTATTCTGTTCTTTCTGTATCTAGGGTTTATCGCGCTCCAATCAGCGATCGACGATCCGCGCCGCGCCGACCGCGCCGGCGCAGTGCTCGCTCTGGTGGGCGTCATTAACATACCGATCATCTACTTTTCGGTCCAGTGGTGGAATACCTTGCATCAGGGGGCTTCGGTGAGCCTCACGCGGGCTCCTTCGATGGCCAAGACGATGCTCACCGGCATGCTGCTGATGTCGCTGGCATTCTGGATGTATTCGATCGCTGTGTCGCTTGCGCGCGCGCGCGCCATCATACTGGAGCGCGAACGCCATACCGCATGGGTTGAGGAATTACCGGAGTTGAAGCAATGACGTGGAATAGCACATCGGAGTTTTTTGCCATGGGCGGGTACGCCCTGTACGTGTGGGGTTCTTTCGGGGTCGCCGCGATCCTGATGACTGCCGAATTATTGATCGTGGGCGCGCGGCGCCGGGCGGCCTTGGTCGAGCTCCGGCGTGAGATCGTCGCGCGCAGAGGGGAAAACAGATGAAGCCACGCCACAAACGCGCTGCGATAATCGCCGGCGGCCTCGCCGCCCTCGGCGTTGCCGCAATGCTGGTTCTCAACGCCTTCCAGAGCAATCTGGTGTTCTTCTTCACCCCAACGCAGATCGAAGCCGGCGAGGCGCCCAAGGGGCGCGCGTTCAGGATCGGCGGGCTGGTGCAACCCGGCAGCCTGAAGCGCGACAGCGACGGCCTGACCGTACGCTTCGAGGTCACCGACACGGCAAAAAATATTCCGGTGGTGTATTCGGGGATCCTTCCGGACCTGTTCCGCGAAGGCAAGGGAGTCGTCGCTCAAGGGCGGCTGGGCCCCGACGGAAGTTTCCGCGCCGAGGAAGTGCTCGCGAAGCACGATGAAAATTACATGCCGCCCGAGGCCGCGCACGCGGTCGATCAGGCGCAAAAAGGAATGAAGGTCTCCAAATGATTCCAGAACTCGGCCATTTCGCGCTTATTCTCGCGCTGCTGGTGGCGCTGGCGCAGGCAACGCTGCCGATCGCCGGAGCCGCCCGCGGCATCGAACCCTGGATCGCCTTCGCGCGTCCTGCGGCGGCGACGCAATTCGCATTGGTGCTCGTCGCCTTCGGCTGCCTCACCTGGGCATTTGTCACCGGGGACTTCTCGGTGCGCTACGTTGCCGAGCACTCCAACTCGCAGCTGCCGCAGTTTTACCGCGTCGCAGCCGTCTGGGGCGGTCATGAGGGATCGCTGCTGCTGTGGGTGCTGATGCTCGCACTCTGGACGTTCGCCGTAGCGCTGCTTTCGCGCGCATTGCCCGACGAGATCGTGGCACGGGTCATCGGCGTGCTCGGCCTGGTATCTGCCGGATTCTTTCTGTTCATTCTGTTCACATCCAACCCGTTCGATCGGTTGCTGCCGGCCGCCGCCGAGGGCCGCGACTTGAACCCGCTGCTCCAGGATCCCGGACTGATCTTCCACCCCCCGATGCTCTACATGGGCTACGTCGGATTTTCGGTCGCCTTTGCATTTGCGCTCGCGGCGTTGATTTCAGGCCGGCTCGATGCCGCCTGGGCGCGCTGGTCGCGCCCGTGGACGCTGGGAGCGTGGATGTTCCTGACCCTCGGGATTGCGCTCGGCAGCTGGTGGGCGTACTACGAACTCGGCTGGGGCGGCTGGTGGTTCTGGGATCCGGTGGAAAACGCTTCCTTCATGCCCTGGCTCGTGGGCACCGCATTGGTACATTCGCTCGCCGTCACGGAGAAGCGCGGCTGCTTCAAGAACTGGACAGTGATTCTCGCTATCACGGCGTTCTCGATGTCGCTTCTGGGCACCTTCCTGGTGCGCTCGGGCGTGCTTACCTCGGTGCACGCTTTTGCCACCGATCCGCGCCGAGGCATATTTATCCTGACGCTGCTCGCAATCGTTATAGGCGGGTCGCTGATTCTATTTGCCTTGCGGGCGCCCAAAATCGGTCTGGGCGGCCGTTTCGACCTGGTTTCGCGCGAAACGCTGCTTCTCATAAACAATGTGCTGCTCATCGTGGCCGCGGCCTGCGTGCTGCTCGGAACCCTGTACCCCCTGATCATCGACTCGCTGGGATTGGGCAAGCTTTCGGTCGGGCCGCCGTACTTCAACACCGTGTTCGTCCCCTTGATGTTGCCGGCGCTGTTCCTGATGGCGGTCGCGCCTTTTGCCGGCTGGAAAGTGGCAAGCCTGTCGGCAATCGCGAAGCGCCTGCGGCCGGCAATGGTCATCGCGGTGATCGTCGGAGTTTCAGCGCCGTTCGCTTACGGGCGATGGTCGCCCCTGGTGGCGCTCGGACTGTTTCTCGCCGCGTGGATCCTGGCGAGCGTCGCGGTGGCAATGAGCGCTCGCCTGCGGGCCGGGCAAAACGGAGAAGGTGCGCTGTCGAGCTGGCGCCGCCAGCCGACCAGTTGGTACGCCATGCACCTGGCGCATGTCGGCATGGCCGTCTTCGTCATCGGCGTGACGCTGGTCAAGGGCTACGAGGAAGAAAAGGATGTGCGCATGGCCCTCGGCGACACCGTAACGGTCGGCGACTATACCCTGCGCTTCAACGGCGTACAGGACGTGGCCGGTCCCAACTACCGCGCGTCCATGGGCGATGTCGAACTCTCCCGCGCGGGTAAGACCCTGCGCACCATGCGCCCGGAAAAACGCCTCTATGCCTCCTCCTCGATGCCGATGACGGAGGCGGCGATCGACGCCGGAATCACGCGCGACATCTATGTCTCTCTCGGCGAACCGCTCGAGGGAGGCGCATGGAGCGTACGCGTTTATTACAAGCCCTTCGTCGACTGGATCTGGGGCGGGTGCGTGCTCATGGCATTTGGCGCCCTGCTGGCGATCAGCGACCGACGCTACCGGGCGAAGCGCAAGGCGAGCGTTTCCATTCCGGCGACGGCGCAACCGGAGGCTGCCCGGTGAAGCGCTTTCTGCTGCCGCTGGGCGGCTTTCTTGTGCTGCTGGCGTTCCTCGCCGTGGGCCTGACGCTCAATCCGCGCGAGGTCCCTTCCCCGCTGATCGGCAAACCGGCGCCTGCCTTCGAGCTGCCGCAGTTGCACGATCCGCAAAAGATCTTCGCGCCGAAGGAGATGCAGGGCCGCGTGTGGATGCTGAATGTCTGGGCCTCCTGGTGCGTATCCTGCCGGGAGGAGCATCCAGTGCTGATCGATCTCGCGCGCGCCAAGGTGGTCCCGCTGCTCGGGCTGAACTATAAGGACCAGCGCAACGACGCGCTCCGCTGGCTGGCCCAGTTCGGTGATCCCTATGGATTCAGCGTCGCCGATATCGACGGCCGAGTCGGCATCGATTACGGCGTCTACGGCGTGCCCGAAACTTACGTCATCGACAAGGCCGGTGTCATCCGCTACAAGCAGATCGGCCCGGTGACGCCGGCGATCCTGAAGGAAAAAATCATCCCCCTGGTGCGGGAGCTGGAAAAATGAACCGGCTTGTGCTCCTCTTGCTTCTGCTCGGTTTGTTCTCCCTCGCCAGCGCCAAGGAAGCAGCCCCGCTTGCCGAGGACCCGGTGGTGGAAAAGCGTGTCGCGGCAATCTCGGAGGAACTGCGCTGTCTGGTGTGCCAGAACGAGTCGCTTTCCGCATCGCGCGCGGACCTGGCAGTCGACCTGCGGCGTCAGATTCGCGAACAGATCAAGGCCGGCCGCAGCGATGCGGAAATCATGGAGTATATGGTCGCCCGTTACGGCGACTTCGTCCGCTACCGTCCACCCCTGAAGGGAACCACGGTGCTGCTGTGGTTCGGTCCGTTCCTGTTGCTCATTGGAGGCGTCGCAACGCTGCTGGCGTACCTTCGGCGCCGCAGGCGCCTCGTCCTCGACGCGCCACTCTCGGCAGAGGAGAGTGCGCATATCGCCGACTTGCTCGGTAACGCGCCGGCGGACCCGATCGCGCAAGAGGCGGCCAGCGCGCCGCCGGCCGCAGGAAACGCATCGCCCCGACCGAAAGGCCGCGGCAAGCGGCGCAGCTAAGGCGGCGCACAAGTTCCAAGAACTCCCGTCCAGGGAGCGAATTTCTCATTTCCGGTAATTACCGGGCAGCATCTAAGGCCGCGTCCAGGTAAAATTAACCCGGGAGCGGGGGAATCACGTGCAGAGTCGCACCGGTCGATTCGTGATGCGCCCATTGCCATTTTCACGAATAACTTGGATCACGAAAATCAGGGACGCTTTATGACGCGAAAACGATTTGTTTATGCATTCGAAGATGGCGACGGCAAGAATAAGATGCTCCTGGGGGGCAAGGGGGCGAATCTATGCGAGATGACGCAGATCGGCCTCAACGTGCCGCCGGGATTTACCGTGACCACCGAGGCGTGTCTCGCCTACCTGACGGGAAACGGTCTTCCCGATGGCCTGATGGACGAGATCAAGAGCCACATGAAGGCGCTGGAGAAGAAAACCGGCAAGGGATTCGGCAGCGGCACCAATCCGCTGCTGGTTTCGGTGCGCTCGGGCTCGGCGATGTCGATGCCGGGCATGATGGACACCATACTCAATCTGGGCCTCAACGAGGCCTCGCTTCAGGGGCTGATCCGCCAAACATCCAATGAGCGCTTTGCCTATGATGCCTACCGCCGCTTCATCCAGCTTTTCGGCAAGATTGCGCTCGGTATCGGCGATGAACATTTCGATGAACGGATGGCGGCGATCAAGAGGAAATACGGCGCGCGGCTGGACGTAGATCTCACGACAGCGCACCTGAAGGAACTGGCCGGCGAATTCCTCGAAATCTTCAAGCGGCACACGGGCAAGCCGTTTCCGCAGGACCCGTACGAGCAATTGGAAATCTCGGTCGGTGCCGTGTTCAGATCATGGATGGGCAAGCGCGCAGTGGACTACCGCAAGCAGTTCCGCATCAGCAAGGATATGGCGAACGGCACCGCGGTCAATGTATGCACCATGGTGTTCGGCAACATGGGCAACGATTCCGGCACCGGCGTTGGCTTTACGCGCAACCCCGGCACCGGCGAGAACGCGATTTATGGCGAATACCTCGTCAATGCCCAAGGCGAGGACGTGGTGGCGGGAATCCGCACACCCAAGCCGATCGCCGAGATGGAGCAGGAAATGCCGGAGGTGTACCGCCAGCTCACGGAGCTGCACAACCGGCTGGAGTCGCATTACCACGAGGTTCAGGACTTCGAATTCACCATCGAGCGGGGCACGCTCTACTGCCTCCAAACCCGTAACGGGAAGATGAACGCCCGCGCCATGGTGCGCACATCGGTGGAGATGTTCCACGAAGGGCTGATCTCCAAAGAACGCGCACTGATGCGCGTGGAGCCGCCGATGCTCGAGCAGCTCCTGGTGCCGCAGCTCTCGCCGGATTTCCACGGCAAGTCCCTCGCCCAGGGCCTGCCGGCCTCCCCCGGCGCAGCCTCGGGCAAGATCGTTTTCGACGCGAACACAGCCGAGACGCGCGGGCGCGCCGGCGAGAGAATCATCCTGGTGCGCGAGGAAACCAAACCCGACGACATCCACGGCTTTTTCCAGGCCCAGGGCATTCTCACCAGCCGTGGCGGCAAGACCTCGCACGCTGCGGTGGTGGCGCGCGGGATGGGCAAGCCCTGTGTTTCAGGCTGCGAGCAGATCGTGATCAACGACATGACGCGCAGCGCCACCATAGGTGAAACCACCCTGCATGAAGGCGATGTCATCACCATCGACGGCGGCACGGGCCATGTCTACCCCGGCGAAGTGCCGACGGTGGAAGCGAGTTTTTCCAAGGAAATGTCGACCCTCCTCGCCTGGGCCGACGAGACCGCGCGGCTCAAGGTGATGGCCAATGCCGATACTCCGGAGGACGCGATCCGCGCGCGCGAGTTCGGCGCCAAGGGAATCGGTCTGGTCCGCACCGAGCGCATGTTCAACAGCACCGATCGTTTGCCCATCGTCCAGGAAATGATCTTGGCGGAAACGGCGGAAGACCGCCAGGCGGCGCTCGATCGCCTGCTGCCGATCCAACGTTCGGATTTCAAAGGGATCTTCAAGGCGATGAAGGGGCTGCCTGTGACGATACGCCTGCTCGATCCGCCGATGCACGAATTTCTTCCCACGGCCGCTCAACTCGAACTGGAAATCGCCCACTTGCACCAGTTGCGCGACAGCATCAAGGGCCTGGAAGAACTGCCGGACACGCTAAAGCTGCTCAATCCGAAGCTCTATCAGCAATACGCCGACGGCCTGACCAAGCTGGTGGGCGGCCTGCACACCTTCAAGGATTCGCATTTGGAAGAGGACGTGATCACGAAGAAGGAGGCAGTGCTGAAGAAGGTGCGCGCGCTGCAAGAGGTCAACCCGATGCTCGGGCATCGCGGCGTGAGGCTGGGCATCACCTACCCGGAAATCTACGCGATGCAGATCCAGGCGATACTCGAGGCTGCAGCCTTGTGCGCCAAGGAAGGCATCGAGATCTACCCCGAGATCATGGTGCCCCAGGTGGCGACGGTGGAAGAACTCAAGCGCATCCACAGCAAGGTGCAGCGCATTCATCAAGTGGTGCAGCTCACGCACGGAATCAACGTGAAATTGAAGTTCGGTTCCATGCTCGAAGTGGTGCGAGCCTGCCTGCGCGCGGGCCGCATGGCCGAGACCGCGGAGTTCTTTTCCTTTGGCACCAACGACCTGACCCAGGCCACCTTCTCGTTCAGCCGCGAGGACGCGGAAAACAAGTTCCTGCCCGCGTATAACGAGACCGGCATTCTCCAGGACAATCCGTTCGAAGTGCTCGATATCAAGGGCGTGGGCCAGTTGATGAAAATGGCCGTGGACAGCGGCCGCAAGACGCGCCCCGACTTGAAGGTGGGCATCTGCGGCGAGCACGGCGGCGATCCCGTTTCGATCCATTTTTGCCATCGCATCGACATCGACTATGTGTCGTGCTCCGGCCCGCGCGTGCCGATCGCGCGGCTTGCCGCGGCGCAGGCGCGGCTCCTCGATAACGTCAATGGAAGAATTCATACCGCTGCCGAACTGGCGGAGGCCGTGTAGCGATTTCCTCCTGACGACCGAGGCCGACCTGGGCGATGGCACCGCAGCTATCGCGGGTGCTTCGCCGCTGCGATAGCGGGTCCGACGTCAATCCGACCAGTCAGGATCTTCGGCCCTTACGCGGATATCGAGGATCGGTTTGCTCGGGTCCAGCGCCGCGGCAATTACCCACGATAGCCCCAGCGCGCCCTCGGCCTGAAGCATGTCGTAGCGCACCGGCAGCAGCCTGATGTCTTCGTCGCCGGTGCGTTGGCACCGAGCCGCAGCCTCCGAAGTGGCGCAGAACCCCGCGATCTCATAGCCCTTGCCCCACAGGCGCGCCACCGGCCGCCAGTCCTGCGCCGGGATGGCGACACCCGTGGCTTCGAAGAACTCCCTGCTGACACCGATCCGCGCACTTTCACCGGCGCCAAGCCGTCCGCCGACGCCGTTGAGCTTGCCGGCGAGGTTTTCGGGACGCTTTTTGCGCACCAGCACGACTTGTTTGGTATCGGAGGTGAACAGGAATCCGAGCACGAATTGGGTCATGGCATTTGCGCAGTGCGGCCGTATGTTCTCTATCGGCATCCGCAGGGATATTCACAGTCGTCGTGCCCGCAGTCTGCGCTTTCGGCGCCGAGCAGGTCTTGATCCATTGCACTGCGCGAGCGCGGCAGGCACCCTCAAGTACCAGAAATGATTGTCGATATAGCGTGGTAGCGGGCGTCTTAGTGTCCAATCCTCGGCTATTGCGCGAGGCGGCGCCGCCCGCAGCAGGGACTTGGCCGATACGCGTTCTTGGAGAAACCGCAATGCCTCTAATTCAGTGGTCGAATAAGCTCAGCGTCAACATCGAAGCAATCGACAAACAGCATCAGAGACTGATCGACATGATCAACGAGCTCAACGATGCAATGCGGCAGGGAAAAGGAAGAGAGGTGGCAGGGAAAATCATCGACGGACTGGTCAGCTATACGCGAACGCATTTCACCTTTGAAGAAAAGTATTTTGCGCAGTACGTGTATCCCGAGTCGGAAGCGCATATCAACGAGCACAAACATTTCGAAAGAAAGGCCGCCGAGTTCCGGCGCGATTTCGGAAAAGGAAAGCTGACCTTGTCCATGCAGATAATCAATTTTCTCAGCGACTGGCTGCGAACCCATATCCAGGGCAGCGACCAGAAATACGCGCCGTTTTTCCGCCAGAATGGATTGAAATAGCGACGGCCGCCGCGGACCCCGAAGCAGGTCAGGGCAAAGTCGGGCGGACCTCGTGTTCCAGGAAGTCGATCACCGCCTGCGAAAAAAGATCGTTCTGGTCCCCCGCGATCATGTGCGTGGCGCCGCCTACGTCTGCCAGCTTCGATCCCGGGATCCTCCGCAGAAAATCCTGTACTCCTTCCTCTGTTACCACATCGCTCAGTTTCCCGCGCACTAGCAAGGTGGGTACGCGAATATTGCCCAAGGCAGCCTCAAGGAGGGCCTCGTACTCTGCCCGGGGGACTTCGGTTCTGTCGCGATCGATCACTTTCGGGTCCCAGTGCCAGTACCAGCGTCCGTCGATGCGCTGGCGCAGCACCTTCATCAGCCCGGGCGGATTTATCCGCTTGGGACGGTTCGGCGTGTAGGCCGCGATGGCATCGGCCGCCTCTTCAAGGGAGGCAAAGCCGTTCAGTCCCGATTTCATAAAGGTGAGAATGCGCTCGATGCCCAGCGGGTTCGGCCGATGCGTAATGTCGGCAATCACCAACCCGCTCGATACCACGCGGTCGCTGTTGCCCTCGGCAAGCAGGGCAGTGACTCCCCCCAGCGACGCGCCGACAAGCACGGGCGGCCTCCCGAGTTGATCGACGACGGCAATGCAATCGGCGGTAAACGCAGTAAACGAGTAGTCGCCGTTAAGGGCCCACTCGCTATCGCCATGGCCGCGCAGATCGAGCGACACGGCCCTCCAACCCTGCCCGGCGAGCACCTGCGCGGTGCCGCCCCATGCATGGCGCGTCTGTCCCCCGCCATGCATGAATAGCACCGGCCAGGCGTCATCGTCGCCCCAGACATCTGCGACCAGGTGGATGCCCTCGAATCCCTGGAACCGGATGAGTCTCGAATCCATCCCTCGCAACGCTTACTCTGCAGCCGGGACCGCCGCCGGGAGCTCCGGCAACTGCGGCGCCGCCTCCGGAGCCTTTGTGGCCGGCGCCCGCTTGGCGCTCGCCCTTGCTTTCCTGACGGGGCGCGAGACTAGCTGCACCGATTTCCTGGCAGCTGTTTTCTTCGTGGGTTTCCTGCTTGTCGCCTTCTTTTTCGCGCTCGCGCGCTTCTTCACAGGCGTTGTCTTGACGGCTTTGGGTTTCGAACGTTCCCCCGAGAATTCTATTTCCGCCCTCGTTTTAGCTGCCTTCTTGGCTTCCTTGGCAGCTTTCTTGGCGGCCTTGCTCTCTTCCTTGGCAGCTTTCTTTTCAGCTTTTCTGGCTTTCTTCGCGGCCTTCTCGGCGGCCTTTCTTGCCGCTTTCTCAGCCTTCTTCGCAGCTTTCTCTTCCGCTTTTCTTTTCTTGCCCATGACTAGCCTCCATCGAGAGTGAGGAAATAGGACCCGCATTTCGTTTCTGCACCATTGATCTGCTTCAAGCTTCGCCACCCAGATAGGCGTTGACTACCGATTCGTTGCGGCACAGTTCCGAGGCCGCCCCTTCGAGCACCACGCGACCGTTCTCGAGAACATAAGCGCGGTCCGCCAATGCGAGCGCTTTGCGCGCATTCTGCTCCACCAGCAGTATGCCGCTCTCGGCGCTGCGGAGTTCGGCCAGCTTCTGGAAAATCTCCTCGACGATCTTGGGCGCCAGTCCGAGCGACGGCTCGTCGAGCATCAGCATCCTCGGCTCGGTCACCAGCGCCCGCCCCAGCGCGAGCATCTGCTGCTGCCCGCCGCTCAGGGTCGCGGCGAGCTGGTTACGCCGTTCCGCCAGATCCGGGAAAAGAGTGAATACCCTCCCCAGCGCCTGAGCCACCGTGGCGCGAGCGCGCAGATAGGCTCCCGCGCGCAGATTCTCCTCCACAGTCAGGGTTGCAAATACGCGGCGGCCTTCTGGCACCAGTCGCAGCCCGGCAGCGGCGATGCGATGGGGCGCGATTCCGGTCAGCGCCTCGCCGAGAAATCTCACCGAGCCGCGGCGCGCGGGCAGCGAGCCCATGATGGTGCGCAGCAGGGTGGACTTTCCGGCGCCGTTTGCGCCGACGATGGCGACGATTTCCCCGCGAGCGACATGCAGCGAGAGGTCCGTGAGCACCTGGATATCGCCGTAGCCGGCACTTACCGCATCGACGTGCAGCATTTCAATTCGCGACGCCGAGATAGGCGTCGATGACCTCTTGGTTGGCACGAACCTCCGGCGGGGTGCCGCAAGCGATCAGCTTGCCGAAGTTCAGCACCAGGATACGCGAGCACAATTGCATGACCAGTTTCATGTCGTGCTCCACGAGCAAAATAGTGTATCCGCGAGTGCGCAAGGTGTCGAGGAGTCTGCGCAGCTCCCCGGTTTCGGTGTCGTTGAGCCCTGCAGCGGGCTCGTCCAACAGGAGAATTTCGGGGGAGGTCGCCAGCGCCCGGGCGATTTCCAGTCGTCGTTGGGCGCCGTAGGGCAGATGCACCGCCGGCTCGTCGCGGCGCTGGACCAAGCCGACGGCCTCGAGTGCGTCCAGCGCCTGCCGGCGCCGCTCCGCTTCGGCGTGCGTGGCAAAGGGGGAAAACTGCGTCATCAGCCCCCGGCTGCGGCAGGTCTGCGCGACCAGGACGTGGTCGAATACCGTCAGGCTTCGGAACAGGCGAATGTTCTGAAACGTGCGCGCGATGCCGCGTCTCGCAATGCGGGTAGGGCTGCTTCCGGAAATCCGCACGCCGCGATGAACGACCTCCCCTGCACTCAAGCCGTAGACGCCGCTCACCAAGTTGAAGACTGTGGTCTTGCCTGCGCCGTTCGGACCGATAAGCCCGACCAGCTCCTTTTGAGCGATGGAAAACGACACATCGTCGAGCGCGAGGACTCCGCCAAATCCCTTGCTCACGTGACTGAGCTCGAGCAGCGCGCTCATGGACTCCTCCCCGCGCGCCGCTTCAGTGCTCTGAGCAGATTTCGCGTCAGGATACCTTCGGGACGCAACGCCATGAGCGCCACCAGGATGACGCCGTACACGGACAGGCGCCAATCGGCAAGAAACCGCAGCGCCTCCGGAAGCAAGGTGAAGAGCACTGCCCCCACGAGAGCACCCCAAACCGTTTGCACGCCGCCCAGGATCACGAATAGAACCGCGTTCGCGGATACGAGAAAATTGAAATTCCCGCTCTCGATGTAGAGCGCATAATGCGCAAACAGCGCTCCTGCGACACCGGCTATCAGCGCGCCCCAGGCGAACGAAAGCAGCCGCACCGATACCACGTTTATTCCGATCGAGCGGGCAGCCTCGTCATCGTCGCGCACGGCCTCCGATGCGCGGCCCGCGCGCGACATGCCATAAGCAACGAACAGCGCCAGAAAGACCGCGACGAAGACGTAGATCATTTCGAGCGAAGCCCCGAACATGCCGCGCATGCCGTACGCGCCCCCGGTCGGCTCGAAATTCTGGAAGAACGTCCGCACGATTTCCCCGAAAGCGAGCGTCCCCATCACGAAGTAAATTCCCTGCAACCGCAGCACCGGCAGGCCTACGAGGAGTCCGATGAGCGCCGCGGCCAGGGCGCCGGCCGCCAGAGCCGGCAGAAGCTCCCAGCCGACATTCACCGTGAGGTACGAGGAGACATAAGCGCCGATCGCCATGAAGCCGGCGTTGCCCAGCGAGAGTCTGTCCGTGGCGAGAATGGCATAGGCCGAAAGCGCGAGCAGGATGTTGATTCCGATCGACGCCAGCACCCCTTCGAGATAGATATTCACGCGCGGCTCTGGTAAGCGGGAAACAAGCCCTCGGGCTTGAAAACCAGGAAGGCGAAGAACACCGAGAAGATGACCAGGTCGCGGTAACCGGCTGAGAAATACGCGTCATTCATCGTCTCGAGAATGCCGATGGCGAGCCCTCCTATCATTGCTCCGCGCAGATTGCCCAGCCCGCCGATCACCATGGCCACCATGCCGATCAGCCCCTGCCTCACACCTATGTGCGGATTAACCTGGGAATACACCAGGGTGGTCAGCACGCCGGCAACTCCGGCAAGCGCGCCCGAGACAAAAAACGTGGTCATGGTGACGCGCGAGGGATGCACCCCCTGCTGCGCCGCGGTCTCCGGGTCATCGGAGGTAGCCCGCACCGCGATTCCCCAGCGTGTTTTGCGCACGAGCAGATCGATCCCGATCATCAGGCCTGCGGCAGTCGCGAAGATCGCGATATGAATCGCCGAAACCGACAGCGAGCCGAAATTGAGCTGGAACGAAGCGCCGGTGTCCGGGAACCGGGACGGATCCGAGCCGAAGAACTGGGTTGCGAGGTTCTGAAGAAGTATGCCGAATGCGATCGTCGAGAGCATCGGCGACAGAAAACTCGCGTTGCGCAACGGGTAGAAGCAGGTGCGCTCCACTACCACCGCGATCAACCCGGCGACCACGAAAGCCGCGATCAAGCTGACCGGAAGTGGAGCGCCCATGCGCGCGACCGCGATTCCCGTGAAGGCGCCGGCCATGAACAGCTCGCCGTGGGCGATGTTGAGCTTGTTCAGTACGCCCAGAACCAGCGTGTATCCGATCGCGATCAGCGCATAGGTGCTTCCCAGCGTGATGCCGTTGACGATCTGCTGCGCGAGCACGGCCCGGCAGTCTCGCGGCGACGGGGCAGCTCAGCGCGAGCCGACTGGCCGCCAGCGGCCGTCGCGTGCTTCCGTGACAATGACTTCCTTTACGCCGTCGCCGTCATCGTTGAACGCTTTGCTGGCAACGCCTTTGAAGTTTCGCAGCTTGGCGAAATAGTCCTTGATCCGGTCGCGATCGGCTTCGAGGGTGTCGGTACGGTTCTGGACGCCGTTCTTGAGCATCGCCTCGACCATCATGAACACGGCGTCGTAGGCATTCACGGCGTAATAGTCCGGATTTTGCGTGAAGGCGCCCGGGTACATCGTCTTGGCTCGCACGGCGTAGGCCGCCTTGAATTGCCTGCTGGCGGGATCATCCTGGGTCACGTCCCAGATGCTCCCCGCGAATATGCCGTTTACCGCCTTGCCGCCGCGTTCCGGCAGGTTGCCTTCCATCAGCGGGGCCGTGCCGAAAAACGGCTGCGTCATGCCCTGCTTGCGTGCTTCCAGAATGATATTCAACGCGTCCGGCCCGAGAGCCCCCAGCCCTATCGCATCGGGCTTGAGCGACTTCAGGCGCGTCACCTGGGCGGTGAACTGCGCATCCCCGTTCTGGAACGTTACCGGATCCTTGCCGGTGACGATCTCGACGCCGTTGGCCTGGAGTGCAGCCGGAAGCACGCCCATTCCGAGCGAGCGGGCGACGGCATCCTTGGTGTCGCTGATGATCGCCACGCGCTTGAGTCCGTAGCGCTGTTTCGCCGCCTTTACCACCGCGTCGGCGATTTTGTCCTCGGTGAGCGTATTGCGGAACGCATAGGGCCGATTCGCTTTTGCCACGCCGGGTTTGGACGAGGCGACTGCCACCTGAACGATCTTGAGCCGGTTGCCCAGCGGGAAGGTCGCCTCCGCCGTGCCGCTGTAATGGGGCCCGACAATGGCGAGCACCTTGTCGTCGCCCGCGACCTTGCGCACCGCGCCGATGGCTTCCTGCGGATTGGTCCCCTCATCAGCGAAGTACAGTTTGATCGGCACCCCGCCCACGCCGCCCTTGGCGTTGATCACATCGGCGGCCGCATGGGCGCCTATCGCCTCGCGCTTGCCCACATCGGCAGCCTGGCCGGTCACGGGAACGACGAGACCGATCCTGACTTCCTTTCCGGCGAGTTTCTGCGCAGGAGCCCCCGCCGAGAATGCCAGTGCGAGTACGGCGAGCAGCGTGGAAACGACTGTGACTTGCCTGTCCATTTTCCCCTCCCCTATCACGTTGAGTAACATGACTCCGCAAACGGCGGCTTCGATCCGGATCTTGGCCGCCGAAGTGAAACTGGAAATCCTCGTATGGCTGCTGTCGCAATCGTGGCTCTGGCGAGCGGATCGCGCGTCGCGGCCGCTCCCCATTACACGGCGATCAACAATAGCATCAAAACTCCGGTCCAAGTAAGCATTGCGCAGCGGACTGACGGAGGCGCGCGACAGCAGCGTGATCTAAATCAAATTGCCGCGGGCGGCCTGATGACCCGCAACGCGCATGAACAGAGATCACGCGCCGGGTGATTTCCTGATGTGCCATATCTGCGGCCGTGTCGGCCAGACCCCGCGCTCGATATTTTGCGGCCCGTCGAACACCAAGTAGCTTTGCCGCCCGTAATGCGGCAACGGTCGCTCGATCGTGCTGATCGACTGCACGTCGCGCACCGAAACCAGCGCGATGGTTCGCTCCTCGCCCGCGCGCAGGGTCCAAACCTGTGCGCTGCCGCGCTCCGCTGCGAGCTGTGCGGGCCGCGGCTGCAATCCCGTGCCGGCGAGCCAGGCGTCGATTTGCTTGTGCAAGCCGATGACGAGCAACGCCGCCGCAGCGGGATTCCCCCCGACTGAAATTTCGCGCGGCATGCGCTCGAACAACCGGGCCGCGAGCGAGCGCGCGGCCCGCTGCAGATCCTCGCCGTCGGAAAGTGGAAGCATTTCGGCATCGCTCGACAGCATGACTTCGCGCAGGATCGGCGGCGCCTCCGCAGGCGCCAGCCTGCGAAACACGCGCAGCTCGGGATCCAGCGCTACCGCAAGCGGTTCTGCCGGCGTGTAGAGCACGACGGTCTCGCGCCTGCGCTCAAGCGGCACGCGCCGCAGGATTTCGCCGCCGGCGGTGCGGATGGCAAGCGGCACCGAAAGCGCATAGGCGGGCTCGCTCTGCCCCAAGGTAACGCTCAGACGCCAGCGCGAACCAGCGCGTTCGGCGTGTGCGTCGGCGATGCGCAGGTCCGGCGCGCCGGCACGATTCACCCACTGACTGAAAAATGCCGCGAGCTTTCTGCCCGATGAGCGCTCGAACGCGGCGCGCAGATCGTTCCAGGAGGCTACGCGGAAGCGATGCTCGCGCCAGAACCCCCGCACACCCTCGTCGAACGCGGGCGCTCCGATCGCCTCGCGCAGCATGAAGAACAGCATGGCCGCCTTGTTGTAACCGATAATCTGCGAGGCACCGTGCCTGCGCGAGGTGAAGCGAATAAGCGGCGAATCGTCTTCGCGCGGCATCGCCGCATAGTCGCGCAGCCAAGCGAGCCGCACATCCGAGCCGGCCCGGGCGCTCTCGCGCTCGCGATAGGTGTAGTCGGCCATGAAATTGGTCAGCCCCTCGGCCCAGTTGCCGCGCGCCGTGTCGGGATAAACGCCGTTGCCCCACCAGTTGTGCAATATCTCGTGCCCCAGCGAGGTCGCACGGATGAACGGCAGTCGCAGCACTTCGATTCCAAGATAGGTGAGCGTAGGCATGCCAAAACCCGTGGGTGTCGGGCTGGATACGACGCTGAACTCGGAAAACGGGTAGGCGCCGATCCAGCGCTCGTACAGGTCCAGATAGCCTGCAATCGAGTCGAGATACCCTGCCGCGAGTCCGGCGATCTCGGCATGAAAGTACGTGCGCAGTCTCACTTGGCTTCCGGCCGCGGTGCGCATGCGTCGTTCCTCGATCCGGTACGGGCCGGCAAGGAGCGTAATTCCCTCTGAGGCGTTCGAAAATTCGAAACGCGCGCGATAGCGCCCATCGGTCTCGCGCTCCTCGATCAGGCGCCCAGGCACCAGACCGCGTTGGCCCGCGGGTAGATCAAGCGCGACACTGTAGCGCTCCAGTGTTCCTTCAACGGCCGGATACCAACCCGATCCGGCGGCAAGAAAGGTGCCCTCGGGGCCGCTGGCGGGCGCGTCCGCGGCAAGCGTGTGGCGATGGTCTACGTTGCGATCGAGCGCCGCGAGCGTCCCACTCCAGCTGAGCTCGACGCGCCGCGCTGGCGGCAGGCTTATTCGCGTCAGCCCAGCCGCGGTTTGCGTATGCGCCTCGATCGGCCGGCCGTCAGCCGACAGCGACGCAAGGCGGAACCGCGGCGATAGGAGAAGTACGGCCTTATGCCGGGAATCGAAGCTGATTGTGTCCCGCCCCTCGATAAGGCGCGTCTGCGGGTCGATCGTTACCGAAATCTCATGCGAGGGCGGCACCCCGGCTGAGGCCGATGCCTCGAGCACCAGCGCCGCGACCAGCGTAGCGAGAAGCGCCTTGAGCGTCACTTCACCGGAGGAAACTTCGCGACCAGTTCGACGATTTCACCCCCGCGCCGGACCTTGAGCGGAAGCCACGTCCCCCACGCAACGCTCTGGACTACGGATCTCACGCCGCCGGGTTCCTTGAGTGCGTCACCCGCGGCCTCGACCAGAATGTCCCCCGCGCGCAGTCCCGCCGCCTCGGCAACGCTGCCCGGTGCCACTGTCACCACGCGCACGCCATTGGCGGCCGTCTCGAGGGTGACCCCCAGGAGCGGTCGAGATCGCCCCGCTTGTTCGGCGGGCAATCCGAACACGGCGGTGGCCAGACCGCGGGAAAATTCGCCACAGTCTGTTCCGTCGCTCCAGGGCAGCAGCGAAGCGACGCGCGTTACCCCGAGGCTCTCGAGCTGGCGCGGCACGCCATAACCGAATCTGACGTGCCCGCTGCCCATGATGCCGACGACCAGCGCCTCCGGTGTTCGCGCAATCGATTGCGCGATTGCCTGCCCCATCGCGCTATCCCAAACCAGCTCGGCGTCGACGAAGCGACGGAATTCAGGGTCGCTGCGCCCGGCGATACGCCCTTTCTCGCCGTGTTCGGAATAGATCTTGTACAACCAATCGACGTAAGCCTCGCTTGCCGGCGCGGCCGCTGTCAGCCCCTCGCGCTTTTCGGGCGGCACGGCCTCGAACCCGCGGGCGCGCACGGACTGCACCAACTCCCGCTCGACGTTGAGCGCCAGCATCGGAATCCGGTTGATGCGGGCAAAGTGAAACAGGGGCAAATAATGCTCGGTCGCCATTCCCCAAACGCGAGACCAATCCGAAGCTCGGAGAAACTCCTCTTCGCTGAGTTCGCCTGCAATCCAGCGGTCGAGCGCGCCTTGGACACGCCGCGGAAACATTTCAAAGCCGATCACGAGGTTCTTGCGCAGGGCCGCCAGTGCCCCCAGGGTCTGCAATTGCCAGCGGTGGTGATCGGCGTTGTCGTGGCTTTCGCCGAGCAATACGACCGATCCGCGTGCCGCGCGCGTCAGAACCTCGCTAGCCTCGACGCGCGCTCCACCCGGGATAGTCCACTCCCCGATCGGCGCACAAACCCTCTGTGCGTGCACAGGCACCGCCACGGCGGCAACGGCCGCGATTACTCCCAGTAGGTTCAGCATCGTTCGCGCAAGAGATTCAGGCTCTTACAAATGCAATGTTGACAAATTTGGCGAAGATTCGGATTCTAAATTCGTCTCCTCTTTTCGGGCAGCTGCAGGCAACTGCCCGAAAAGAGGAGATTGATAAACGGCAAAACCAGCTTCCTTGTTTCCGGCTCGCGGGGCCTTAACCGCCTGCCACCGGCGGCCAGATTGTCAGGGTCTCGCCCTCGGCGAGCATGCGGGTGGCGCGCGCCGCAGGGGGCACGAACACGCCGTCGATCAGCACCAAGTGACAGAGATTGGGTGGGACGTTGAATTGCGCTATGAGCGAGCTCACCGTAGCGCCGGCATCGACGTTGACTGCAAGCGTGCCGGAATTGCGGGCCTCGGCGGGCAAGCAATCGGAGAGCTTGGCGTGAAGTTTAAGAGTGATCTTCATGCTGCTGCAGCGATTCTACACCAATGATATTGCGCTAGTCGCCGGCGCAACGCGGCCGGCATTGCGGAGCCTGCTCTGTCCCGCGGAGCTTAGCTCGTCTGCTCGATCTTGGAAAAAATCTGATCACAACGGGACCGATCGCGCGCATCGACCACCCCCGAGTGGGCGCACCACGTCAACAGGCGATCTCCCGGGGTCTGGGGGCTGGTCGTCGCCGCACTCTTGAATCGTGCCCGCAACTGTTTCACCTGCAACGCCAGCCGTTGCGATTGCAGTTCCGAGGGGCTCTCCAGACCGAGCAACAATTCGAGTTCGAGCAAACTCTCGCGGCGCGAATCCGCACCTTGTTCGATCCGCGCCCGATAGGCGCTCGCGGCCGCGGCATCGGTCAAGGCGCCCAGCGCGGCATCGCGCCGCGCGATCAGTTTCTGTTCCCACGCCGAGGGCAGTTTCGGCAATGCATCCCACTGTGCCTGCAATTGCGCCGCCGATTCGGCCGTGCTCGCCCCCGAGATCACCGAGCCGTCGAGCTGTTCACACAGGCGCTCTTTTGCCGCCAGCGTCTGCCAGACCGCTGCCTCGCGCGAGCGCGCTCGCGCCGACAGCATCGAATTGACCGTGCTCTTTGCCTTGGCAAAACGAGCTTCGACGCTGCGCAATGCGGGGTCGGTTTCGGGGACGAGTTTCTTCCATTGCTCCTGCAGATCGCGCAGCGCACGGCGGATATCCTGCTCATCCTTGTCGGAGGCCAGTGCGAGCTGCTCGATCTGCGCGCACAGCTCCTCCAGTCCGCGGCGGTACTCCTGCCTGCGACCGTCCTCCTCCTTGCGCTTGTCCTGGCGCGCGTCGAACACCGCGTTGCAGGCGGCGCGAAACCGCTCCCAGAGAACGCGTTCATCACGCTGAGCAAGCGGCAGCGACTTGGCCTGCTCCTGCCATTTGGACTGGAGCGCCTTGATCTGCGAAGGCGTGTCGCGCTCCATCGCTTTTGGCGCAAGCGCGGTTGCTTCGTCGATCAGCGATTGGCGGCTTGATTTCGCCTGATCGCGCGTCGCCGAGAGCGCTTCGCGCAGCGGTGTCAGTGCGCTCTTGACCCGCAGGTCCAGTTTTCTCCATGTCGCCGGGTCGACGCTGCCCAAATCGCCCTCGCGCCAGACCCGCTCGGTCTCGCGCAGCCAGCGCTCGACCGCACGCCAGTCCGGGGCCTCGCCCAACAAGGTCGGCACATGCGCCTCCGCCGCCGCGATGAATTCCTCGCGCCGCTTGCGCGCCTGTTTTCTCTGCGCGGCCAGTTCCGCGAAATGCTTGGCGGCGGGCGCGTAGGCTTTTTCGCACGCGCCGTCGAAACGTTCCCAAAGCGCCTTGGGAACACCCGCGTGCTGCTGGTCGAGCGCCTTCCATTCGTTGCGCAGTTTTTGCACCTCAAGCGCGAGTTTGGCGGCCTCCAGCGTCTGTAGGCCCAAGGACTCCGCCCTTTCGCACAATTGGACGCGGGCATTTTGCTGGCCGAACGACTCCCATCGTTCGAGTTCCACCAGCTGCTGGACCAGACGGCTGAGCCGCTGGGTGGTCGGTTTTGGCAACGAACCGAGGCCCGTCTTGATCGTCTTGATCTCGTCGGCAGCGGCACGCGCCGCACGCAGCTGCCCGGCGGCAAGCGAGCGCTCCGCTGTAAACAGGAGCCCATGCAGCTGTTGCCTGGCCGCAGTCAATTGCTGAGCTCTGGCCTGGTCCTGCGCGAGCCGGCGCTGCTCGATCTGCATCAACGCGGATTCAAAACGCCGGCTCAAGGCCGGCGTGCGAATTGCGCGGTCCAAGGCCTGCCACCGCGCCAGCAGCAGCGCGCTGTCGATGGCCGCGCCCGCGGCGAGGTTTTCCGCTTCGAGGACGAGCGCCTCGGCTGCAGCAAGCGCCAAGTGCTCTTCTTCCCAGCGCGCGATACGCTGCTCTGCCCGATCGAGCTCGGAGAGAGCCCCCCCATCGCCGCGCGCCTGCGCCTCTTCGCGCAGCAGCGCAAGTTCGCTGCGAAGACCCCCGAGCGCGTCCGGCGCAGCCGGCTGCGAAAGCCCTCCGATCCATTCGCGCAACTTGCGTTCGAAGCGCGCACGCGAGCGTTGCTCATCCTGCTCGCGATCGAAGCGCGCCTGGATGATCCGGCGCGCCGCGTCGTGACGCTCCAGGCGGCCGGCGTCGCCGCTCATGTCCAAGCGCTGCCAACGGCGATCGAGTTCGACCACCGCGGTGAGTATCGCGCCGGGCTCGTTCGCCAGCGCCTCCAATTGTCCAAGAATCGCGTCGGCTTGATCTTCCTGATCCCGGCGATTGTTCAGCGCATCGATGCGCTGCCGGACGAGCCGTGCCACGCCGTGATCCTTGTTCTTCGCCTCGTCGGCGAGCCTGCGCAGACCAGCCGGCGTTTGCACACGGTCGGCGGCCGCCAGTCGCGTTTCCGCCAGCTCGGCGGCAAGCGCGAGTTCGATCAGCGGCGCCTCGTCGCGAATGCCGGCAATCGCGGCTTGGCGGCGCTCCGCATCCTGCGTGCGGCGCGCTACCTCGAATCGGATCGCATCAGTGCATCGATCGGATTCGAGCAGTAGCCGCGCGGCAGCGCTGTCTTGCGTTTCGCCAAGCGCACGGCCCAGCGCGCAGGCGATTGCAATCCGAACCGCAGGATCGGATTCATTGTCCCAGGCAGCAGCGAGCGCGGCGAGTATGGTGCATCGCTGGGCGGCGGCGATACGGACATCCGGTTCCGGATCGGCGGCCAATAGCCGCGCGAGCTCGATTGAATCCGGTGCAAGCTCAGCCGCCCCGAGAACTCGTTGCGCGGGCTCGGCGTGCTCGTGCCGGGCGGGGATTGAAAAAAACCTTGTGATCATGGCTTGGCTGGGTTTCCGGTATCGCGCTCGGCTGCGCACGAGGGCAGCGACGGATTTCCTTTTCTGGCTGCAGTGGGCTCGGTTCCAGCGATTGCGCGGTAACCTAGGGCTATCGGACTCTGGAAATGCAAAGCGTGATGGTAGCCAAAATCCCGCACCGACGGGGATGATTTGGCGCAATCGCCGCAATTCGAAGTTTGCCATACCCTCGGATTTTCCGGTGAGGATTCTCCGCTTGCATCCGTCTCGGGACGCGCGGGAATTCACCGGCAAGGCGCGCAACCCCACACAAAGTTCTGGGGCAAGACTTTACCAAGGGTGCCCGAGGTATTGGCGCGACCGGGCCTTGCAAGCGCGGCGTCGCGTCAGTGAGGGTCCGGGTCGCGGCTATCGCGCAGGATTCTTCGTCCCGGCTTCGTCAATGCCAGCCGGGCCTGTATGCAGGACCCGGCTCTCCGGCGCCGCGTACAGGAAGTCGCGGCAACGCGAATCCCTGGTTGTAAGCCGCGCGGGTGATGAGGATAAATTTCAGCAGCCAGCCAGAACCAAGCGCGCACAGCCCCGCAATTGCCGCAATCCAGGCCATCGCGGAAAAGGACGAAGCGATCAGCAACAGCAAGAGCGGACCCCAAATGCCGACGAGCGACATCGGCATTTGCATCGAGCGCATCACATCGAATGCGCGTGCAGGCACGCCGTCGCGTTCAAGCCGGGCGAGATAGGCGCGCCACGCCAAGCCACGCCCCACGACAAGCACGATCAGGATCCCTTGCATCAAGCGCGAGGACGCCGGCCCGCCCGGGATTGCCGCGATCATCAGTATCAACCCAACCCCCTCGCACAGGCCGGTAAGCAGCATCAGTGGCACGATGCGCGGATTGCGCCAGGCGGGGATCCCTCGCGCCGCCCTGAGCATGCGGGCCTGGCAATAGAGGAAGCCGGCTGCCAACACGGCCGCAATCCAGCTAAAGGCGCCGCCACCGAACCATGCCGCCGCGATGCCCGAGGCGAACAGGATCGGCGCAACCAAGGATTCCCGGCTCATCCACGACAACTGCGGCTGGCGAAATACGTTGATGGCCCGCAGAGGCCTGCCGATCTCCAGCCAGACGCTGAACAGCCCGGTTGCGATGAATGCCATTCCGATCGCCGCCAGCAGGCGGTAGGCGTTGCCCGGCTCATGCGCGACCGCAGCGGCGATCAGGATGCCGGCGCCGGTTCCCCCGCAGATGAAGTTGCCGGCTGCGCGCCAGTCCCAGTTGGTCTGAAGCCAAGGAGCGATTCGGATCATTGATCGCTTTTCCTGTCCCAGACGTAATACATCCCCGGGTCGGTGCCCAGTTCCTCGTGCATGCGGAAATGCAAAGTCTCGGCGAGCAGCCTGGAGACCGCGCTTTCGGGATCGTCGCGATCGCCGAATGTAAGTGCACCGGCAATGCACGAGTTCACGCAGGCGGGCGTCACTTCGGGATCGACGCCGGGTATCAGACCTCTCTCCTTGGCCTCGTCGATGCGCTCCCTGCAAAATGTGCACTTGGTGGCGACTGATACGCGTTTCTGATCGAATCGCGCCGCCTCGGATTGCGTGGCTTGGTCGCCATAGGCAAAGGCCGCTCGATGCACGATATGGCGCGCCTGGTAAGGGCAGGCA
Source organism: Betaproteobacteria bacterium (assembly GCA_016210745.1). Classification (GTDB taxonomy): domain Bacteria; phylum Pseudomonadota; class Gammaproteobacteria; order Burkholderiales; family SG8-39; genus JACQTO01. Next base: position 4,168 of record JACQTO010000157.1, on the reverse strand, counting down.
ACGGCACAATAACCGCAGCCGATACAAAGGTCGTAGTCGATCGTGACCAGGCCGTCATCGCGTTTGCGGGTTGCCGTCGACGGACACACCTCCATGCACGGCGGTTCGGAACAATGCATGCACCCGGCGGGAACGAACGCGCGCTTGACCTCCGGAAATTCGCCGATCTCCATGTCAAGCACGGTGCGCCATTGGACTCCCGGGGGCGTGGCATTGGCGTGACGGCACGCCGCAGTGCAGGTCTGGCAGCCGACGCAGCGGCGCAGGTCCGCCGCCATGACATAGCGCGTCACAGTCCCGCCCCGAGCTTCCTTAGCCCAACGCGCACGATGTCCGCCGCGGAACCCGTCGCGTCGGTAAGCGTCATCGACATCGGCGTGATGGTGTTCATGCTGGGTACGTGCATGTCCTTGGCGTAGGGCGTCTTCCATTGCTCGAACTGGCCGATGATCAGCAGCGTATCCGGGCGGATGCCCTCGCGCAGAATGGCAAGCCCTTTCGTGGCGCGCAGATACGAGCGCACCTCGACGAGGTCGCCCTCTTCGATGCCGAGTTCGCGCGCGCGCCGGGTGTTCATCACCACGCCGCCATGGCCGCGCAGATTTCCGGCCACTTCGTCCATGAGCTGAATGGCGACGTTGCTGCCCCAGGAGTATTGCATCGAGCGCGAGGTCAGCAGCCAGAACGGATAGTCGGCCAGCTTGCCGCCGTTGCGAGCGACCTCGGCCTCCCAGATGCCGGGGAAGTCCCTGTACACGGGCAGCGCCTGATACTCCTCGAGCTGCGTGTCCCACCAGCTGATGCCCTGCTCATGCAGCCGGTTGCCCAACTCCGTGCCCACGCGCAATAAGCGTTCCTGGTAGGGCATCTCGAATCGGATGCGCTGTCTGTGCAATTCCGGAAATAAATACCACTGCAATCGCGGAACCGGTTTCGTACGGTAACCGTGCTCGCGATACCAGTCCAGGCCTTCGCTCGATCTTCCCTCCGTCACCTCGTGGCTCGCGGCGCGGCAGGTACTATCCCAGATCTTTTCGGCCGAGTGCCTCTGCTTCGGGTCGAGGCTGAAATCGAAACCTTCATCCCTGAGCGCGATGCAGGCCACGCCGTGGTTGATCGCGTTGTTGTAGGGCTCTAGCAATCCCGTGCGCACGGCAAGTTCTGTCGCGATGTCGGTGAAATCCCGGGTTTCGCCCTGCGGTTCCACCGCCTTCTGGCGCAAGGCGAATCCCTCGTGATCCCAGAACGACTCGATGAACTTGGTGCCGCCGATGCGGATGAGCTGCGTGCTCTCGAAGTCGGTGCACTCCGGCAGCAGCACATCGGCCATGTGATTGGTCTCGTTGTGCGTATAGGCAAACGCGACGATGAACGGAAACTCGGCAACGCGCCTGCCGACCTCCGGTGTGTCCCAAAACGAAATCACCGGATTGGTGCGGAAGACGAACCACAGCGCCGGCGCGGTGACGCGGCTCCAGTGTTCCGGGGGCTCCTTGAGAAACATCCAGGCAAAGTGCGTCGGACCCAGCGCCTGGCTCCAGGGTGAATGCGCCGACAGAGGCACAAGCGTCGAATGCGCATTGCGCACCACCGGTTGCGATATCCAATGCTCCTTGTCGGTCGGATTCATCGGATACACCATGAATCCGTCTTCGTTGCGTCTTACGCTCGCTTGACGCGAGTTGGCGGGACGATTCAGACGAACGGTGGTGCCCAGCGTGCCGCCCGGAACCTCCAGCGCGCCGACCAGACACGCTATCAGCGTTCGCCCCCAGCAACATTCGTAGCCGCCCCAGCCGTTGTTGACGGTCTTGCCGAGCGAAATAGCCACGGGTCGGTACGGCAGAACCTCGCCGTCGATTTCGACGGTCTGGCCTACGCAAGCGGCGGCCAGAAATTCGGCGCTAATGCGGCGGACAGTCCCCGGCGCAATCTGGCAAACCTTCTCGGCCCATTCGGGCGTATAGGACTCGACGTGCTTTACCAGCCGGGTGAAAGCGGTCTCTGCAGCAACCCCGGTGTGGGCCCATTCCTGGCCGTCTGCGCCGACCTCCAGCGCGTCCAAGACAAAGCGTCCTTCCAGGGCCGGATCGCAACCGGGCGCATCAAAGGGCACCGGTCGAGAACTTTTCTCGTCCCACATAAGCGGCTTTTTCGTGTCACGATCACGCAGGAAATAACCGTTTGGTCCGATCAGGTACGGCGAACCGGTATGCGTCCTGAGAAACATCGTGTCGAGGCGTTCGCGTGCATGCTCACGCAGCAGGACGTGGAGCATCGCGAACAAGAACGCGGCATCGGTCTTGGGCCGGATCGGAATCCATTCGGCAGAGCAGGCGCCGGTAATCGACAGGTGCGGCTCGATCTGCACGCGCTTTAGCCCGTTGACGCGGGCGTCTGCGTGTCGCCAATTGCCGATCACCCCGCCGGAGACCTCGGTGTTGGTGCCAAAGGAAAGCACGTACTTGGTGTTCGGCGTGTCCGGGCAAACCGTAAACGCGCGGTGCCAGAGTTCGCCATACAGGTGCTCGGAGTGCGTACACTTCACGCCCTGACCACTGCCGAAGCTGAAATCCACGTCTCCCCACGCACTGAGGAAAGCCGGGAAGGTTCCCATGTAATAGGTCGGAATGCCGCCGCCGCCGAAAGTCGCGGCGACGCGCGCGAATCCCGCTTCGTCGCGCAGACCCTTGGCGCGGATTTCTTTCAGCTTGCCGGCGACCAGTTCGAAGGCCTCATCCCACGATATGGGCACGAAGCAGGGGTCCTCGTCTCGCCCCTTCTTCGGGTTGGTGCGCTTCATCGGCCTCAGCAACCGGTGCGGGTTGTAATTCTTCTGCACCAGGCCGTAGGCCTTGACACAGCATTTGCCGCCGCCCGGATGAACCTCGGCGGCGCGGAAATTGGGCTCGATCTCGGTGGCGACGCCGTCCTCGACTTTGACCGTGAGCAAATCGGGGCCTGCCACGCATTGGTAGCAGTATTGAGGAACCTTGGTAACGCTACTGGCCATAGCGGCTTCAGCCGGTTTCCGCCGCTATGCTGGAAACCCTTGGGCGAAGCCTCCCGAATGCGTGAAGGACGCTATTCAATTCTGATGCCCCTCCGGTTCCACTCCGTGGATCGGGGCCGCGCCGCATGCAGCCCGTGTCCGCCCGGGTGGATTGCTCCCGCAGCAATTCCATCCATTATGGCGCAAAGCGAGGCATGCCGCGGAAACAGGAGGCCTTCTTGGCCGCTGGTACTATTCTGCTCATAATGCACTTCCCTCCAGCCCACCGACCCGTCGTACGCGGGCGGGAGATTGCAGATAATTATATTGGTCTACCAACTGTTGGCAGTTCAAACAAATGACGGTAATGTGGGTTTGACGTAAGTCAAACGCGCCGAAATTACACTGTGTTAGTTTCGCGCGGCCGCTGCCGCTGAGAGCACTCAAGCTGCGGACGATGAGGAGAATCCGATGGATATTCGAATACTCGTGGACCGGCTTGCGGGCCGGCTGGCAGACAAGCCCCAGTATCCCACCCAGGGCGCGACGCTGTTTGTCGACCTGGAGCGCCGCCAGACCCTGCGCAAGTACCTTCCCGCCGGCGTGCTGCAGAACTTCCTGGGCGGCCGAGGCGCCAACATGTTCCTGCTCTACAACCTGCTGCAGGAGGATCGCGACGCACTCGACCCCGAGGTGCCGCTCATTTTCGGCGCTGGAACGCTCACCTCGTACATGCCGTCGGCTACCCGGGGCAACTTCACCAGCCGGTCTCCGGACAGCTACGCAATCCTCGACACGAACGGCGGCGACTATTTTCCGGCGTTTTTCAAACGCCACGGCTATGACCACGCCGTGTTCTACGGGCGCGCTCCGCAGTTGACCATAGTCAAGATCGCCCATCAAGACGTCGAGTTTCTGGACGCGACGCCCTATCGCGGCATGGACAACATCGATTTCGCCGCGGCGATCGAGCGAGACTTCCAGTGCCAGGAGCGCAAGGATATGGCGATGGCGCGAATCACCAGCGCGGGCGAGAACCTCGCTTTATGCAGCGGCATCATGGGCGGTCCCAAGGCGATCTGGGCTCGCGGCGGCGGCGGCGCGAAAATGGGCGCGCTGCGCCTCAAAGCGATCATGGTGCACGGCAAGCCCGACAAGAGCGAACCGCCGTCGCCG
>JACQTO010000151.1 GCA_016210745.1 Betaproteobacteria bacterium | reverse complement strand
CTCCAGGCTCACCTGCGCCGCGGCGTTCTCGCCCAGGTCTTTTCTCGCCAAGGCCACGTTGCCGAGGATCGCCGCCAGGATGTTGTTGAAGTCGTGGGCGATGCCCCCGGCGAGCGTGCCGATCGCTTCCATCTTCTGCGCTTCGCGCAATTCGCTTTCAAGAAGATTGCGCGCCCCCTCTGCGGCAATCCTCTCGCTGATGTCGGTGGCGACGACCAGGCGCGCGGGCCTGCCGAAGAAGTCCACTTGGTGCGAAACCACCTCGACCGTAATGATCTCCCCGGATTTTTTCACGTGACGAGACCGAACGGAACGTCGCGGCAACCTATCCCTTCCGTGAAGCCAATGGCGCAATCCGCCCACGCTCTCGGCGGGGCGGATATCGGCGATTGTCATCGCCATGAATTCACCCCTGCTGTAGCCGTAATGCGATACCGCCGCCTCGTTGACCGCCAGGAAAGCCAGGGTTTCGGAGTCGAATACCCACGTGGGCTGCGGATTCGCCTCGAACAGCATGCGGTAGCGGCGCTCGCTTTTCTGCAGCGCCTCTTCGGCTTGCTTGCGCTCGTCGATGTCGGTGTGTGTGCCTATTACGCGCAGCGGCCTGCCTACCTCGTCGCGGTCGACCACCATGCCGCGGGCGAGTACCCATTTCCAGCTGCCATCCTTGCAGCGCATGCGGCGCTCGTTTGCACTGGTGCTCGCGTGGCCTTCGGCGAGTGCATTTCTGGACGCTCTTGCGCGCGCCAGATCGGCCGGATGAACGCGACCCTCCCAATCGCGCAGCTTCGCCTCGGGATCATTGGCCGTGTAGCCGTACATTTCGAAGTACCGACGCGAATGCAGAACCACGCCCGTCTGCAGATTCCGATCCCACACGCCGTCGCCGCCGCCTTCGAGCGCGAATTTCCAGTACTCCTTCTCGTCGTGCAACGCTGCGGTCGCCCGCCTCAGGGCGCGTAGCGGCAAAACCCGCAATACCGAATATGTCGCTGCGCCCAGCAGCAGCGCCAGCAGCGCGATGAGCGCCGCTCTATATAACTCCCCTCGTACCGAACGAAAGATCTTGATGCGACCGACTTCGCGGCCGGAGTCGTATACCTCATGCGTGCGGGTCAGCACCGGCATCGAGGGCAGTGCGCCGACGCTCACGACGATACCGTCTCTCGCGTCGCGAACAACGGCCATTTCATCGCCAAGGGGTATCGGATGGCCTGTTACCAACTCCGTCAGACGCTGTTCCTGATACACCCATAATTCGGGATTGGCGCTGATCAGCGCCGTGATGGCGTTTGCCTTGACCTCGGCGATGGTCGCTGTGTGCTCGCCCACGCTGCGATAGGCCAAAGTGAAATAACCAAGAGGCAGCACGACCACTATCATCACCGCGACCGCCAGAGCCAATCGGTCCACGATACGGGCAAGCTGTTCATCGGTGCGCTTCAGCATGTGGGACCAATTGTCTTCTTGCTCAGGTGTTCGCCTGCAGGAGCCGACGCGCGATCAGCGCCTAACTCGCATCGGCAAAAATTTCGGCGAGTATTGTATCGTGCACTCCGGGCGTCGGCGCCCGGGTGTGCAAATTTCGCGAGGTGACCGCCGTACGGGATTCTTCGCGCAGCGGCCGCCGGAGCAGAGAGGGCTCGCGTGCAGTCCGGCGAGCGCGTCGCTTTGGAACCGGTACTCCGGCGCATCTCAGGCGAGGCGAGCCTGCGCTATAATTCGCGTTTTCCAGCTAGAGGGCGATGATGAAGGTCCTTATTCCGGTAAAGCGCGTAGTGGATTACAACGTCAAGGTGCGAGTGAAGGCGGACGGAACCGGCGTAGACACTTCCAACGTTAAGATGTCGATGAATCCTTTTGATGAAATCGCCATCGAAGAAGCCGTGAGGCTGAAGGAAGCCGGCAAGGTGACCGAAATCGTCGCCGTTTCATGCGGAGTGTCGGCCTGCCAGGAGACGCTGCGCACTGCCTTGGCCCTTGGGGCCGATCGCGCGATTCTGGTGGAAACCGATGCCGAGTTGCAGCCGCTTGCGGTCGCAAAACTGCTGGGCGCGATCGCCCAGAAGGAAAGCCCTCGACTCGTAATCCTCGGCAAGCAGGCGATAGACGACGACTGCAACCAGACCGGGCAGATGCTTGCCGCCCTGCTTGGCTGGGCCCAGGGAACGTTTGCCTCGAAAGTAAGTGTCGAGGGAGACAAGCTCAACGTCACGCGCGAAGTCGATGGCGGTTTGGAGAATCTGTCGCTCAACCTGCCCGCAGTGATAACCACCGACCTTCGCCTCAACGAGCCCCGCTACGTAACGCTGCCCAACATCATGAAGGCGAAGAAGAAGCCGCTCGAGACGATCAAACCCCATGCG
>JACQTO010000149.1 GCA_016210745.1 Betaproteobacteria bacterium | reverse complement strand
CAGCGCTACCCCGGCCATGTGGAGGCCGCCCAGACCATTGCCTTCGTGACGCTCTGCAGCTCGGAGCTTCTCCGCGCCTTTACCGCCCGCTCCGAATACCACAGCATTTTCGCCATCGGCGTGTTTTCCAACCGCTGGATGGTTTGGGCCGTCGGGGTTTCGTTCCTGCTCGTCCTGATGGTGGTCTACGTGCCGTTCCTGAGGCCGTTCTTCGACACCGTGCCGCTGAGCGCCGATGACTGGCTGTTCATGCTTCCGTTCTTCTTCGCCTCGCCCATTGCCATGGAACTGCTCAAAGTCTACTTCCGAAGCCGGTCGGCAAAGGGTACGGAGCAAGCAAGCCTGATCGCGACACCAGCGACCGGCCGTACCGATCGACGGCTTCCGTAGCCGCAAGTCGCGGCGAAGAACGTCGCCGCGATTCGAGAGAGCATGCCGGAAGTTGCCCGTGGATTGGGCAGCTTCCGGCTATTCGTACCATCGGTAAGAACGCCTGCCCTGGCGTTGCGCTGATTTGCCGCCGCCAGCCCTGCGCATGCTCGCGGCCGATTGGCGCGCCTCAGCCCCGGATAACGTAGCGGCCGGTCTTTTCCTCGCGTCCCAGCCGCCCTGCTTCTCGCAGCAGCGCCCAGGCCTGCACGACGGTGCGCTGCGGTACGGTATGGAAATTCGAGAGCACGTCATAGAAATGCCGCGGCTCGGCAAGGTAGGCGGCGATGGCCTCTGCGAGCTGCGCCGGCGTCATCAGCGTCGTGCGCATCTCCGCACTCGCCCCTAGGGTGGCCCTGCGTTCCGAAAACGGATAGGAGATGGTTTCGTATTCCGCCGGATCGCAACCTTCGGGCATGGTCGCATCCACGCCCCATTTGGCTGTCAGGGGCGCGAGCGCGCCCTTGGTCACCTTCAACTGGATGCTGGGGTCCAGGTGCGAACCTCGGGCTTCGTCCAGCACGATCAGATCGCGCGCGGGCCGCACCCGGTAGGCAAGCGCGTGCTCCAGCGCGGCCGGACTGAAGATGTCCACGTCGTCGTCGGTCACGATGGCATGCTTGACGCGCTTCAGCGAAAGCAGCGCAAGCAAGGCGTTCTTACCCTCGCCGGCTCGTTTCTTGATCGACGCATACAGATGGAAATTGCATCCTGCGGACTGCGGCGCATAGACCGCTGTTGCGCTGATTCCGGCGTTGGCCAGGGCCTGCCAACCGCTGCCCTCCAAGGGCGGTGCGACCAGATAATCGACCTCTTCGGGCATGTGCAGCGCGTAAAAGACAGCGTCCTTGCGCTGCGTGATCGCGTTCACGCGAAAGACAGGATTCCACTTGACCGGTCCCACAAAGCCGGTGAAATCCCCGAACCGCCCTTCGTCTTCGGTCCAGCCCACCGGCAGCAGTTCGCCCTCGAGAACCATTTCGGCGTTTGCCGGCACTTCCAGATCGACGGTCTCGCACTTCACCAATTGCACCGGCTCTCCGGCGAGGCCCCCGGCCAGCTCGTATTCGTCCTGCCCGGCATGCGCCATGTGCGCTGCGCCCATGAGCAGCGACGGGTGCACGCCGATCGCCACGGCAAAGGGCAGCGACCTGCCCGCCTTGAAGGCGCGCTCGTAGAACAGCTTGAGATCGGAGGCCGAGACCAGGTCGATGCTCGTTTCCCGTCCGGTGCGGACCATCAGGCGGTACATGCCGACATTGCGGCCGTATTCGGAATCTCTTGCGACCCCGATCGCCGAAGTGATGTACGGTCCCCCGTCGATGCGGCTCACCAGGGGCACCGGCAGCGCCGTCAGATCGACATCCTTGCCCTTGCGGATCACTTCTTTCACCGGGCCGGTGCTCACCATCACCGGCGGGTGCGTATCCTGGAGCCGGCGCATGAAGGCTTTGCCGATGTCGCGATGCTCGCAACCCAGACTTGCCGCCATGCGCCTGCGCGAGCCGAGGATTCCGCTCACGACGCCCATGTCGTAGCCCTTCACGCGCTCGAACCACAGCGCGCTCGGCGAGGTGGCCACCCGCGCCGACAGTCCGCGCAGATCCACCTCCTCGGGAACACGCTCGAGTTCGCCTCGCTCGATCAGGCTCTGCAGGAAATCACGAAATTCGTTTGCCATGTCCTATCCTGGAAATCCATAGGTCAATATTACGATGTCAGTGCAAAGACAGCAAAGACAGGGCTCGGGTTGATGTTTTCAAATGAATTCCCGACCCGATGTTTAGTAATTCCTGGTTCGCCACCCCGGACACAGGCGCGGCGCCGCGCATGCGTGTAAAGTAGCCGACTCGACCGTCATGCGCCGCGACTGCCGATAGGGGGGACCGATGAACGAACAGCCGAACCGCACCTTTGTGTGCAGCGTCCTGTTCCTGGACATCGTCGAGTACTCCAAGTGCTCGGTGGCCGAACAGATGACGCTCAAGCAGCGCTTGAATGCGCTGCTCGGGCAGGTGCTGCTGAATGTAGCTGCCAACGATCGCATCGTGCTGGACACGGGCGACGGTGCAGCCATCAGTTTTCTCGGCACTCCCGAAGACGCGCTGTTTGCCGCGATGTCCCTGCGTGATGCCGTTGCGGCCGAATCCCCGTCGAAAGCACCCGTCCTGGCAATTCGCATCGGAATCAACCTCGGTCCCGTGCGCCTGATCAAGGATCTGAACGGGCAACTCAATATCATCGGCGACGGCATCAACGTGGCGCAGCGCGTGATGAGCTTTGTCGAACCGGGCCAGATCCTCGTCTCACGCTCCTATTACGAGGTCGTCTCGCGCCTGTCCCCCGAGTTCTCGCAACTGTTTCGGTATGAAGGCGCGCGCACCGACAAGCACGTGCGTGACCACGAGGTCTACCAAGTCGGGCCCACCAGCAATGACCTGCGGATATCCTCGTCGGCCGCAAGCGTCGCGAACGTCGCGTATTCGGTCAGAGCAGAGGTCGGAATGATCCCCAGGGTCAAGCGATGGATCAAGCGATTCGACGCGAGGCTGCTGGTGCTTCTGCCAGTGGGCATTGCGATCGTCCTTGCCGCCGCGGTCGTAATCCGGATGCAAAGGCACGAGGCAACATCGCCTCCGCCGGTGGCGGTGCAGGAACCGACGCGAGCTGCGCCCGCCACGCAGCCCGTGCCCGGCGTACAGCCTATGCCCGCACACAAGCCCGCGCCCCAGCCCAAGCCGAAAGAAGCGGTGCCGGCCGAACAGGCGGCACCCGTAGCGCGCGCGCTCGAGGCTCCTGTAGCCGCAAGCGCGCCGAAGGCATCGGCGACGCTGCGGCTCACGATCATTCCTTGGGGCGAGGTGTTCGTGGACGGCAAGAGCCATGGCGTGAGCCCTCCGCTCAAGCAGGTATCGCTCAGTCCCGGCAAACACCTGATCGTGGTAACGAATACCTCGCTCCCGCCGCACGAGGAGCCGATCGAGCTCAAGCCCGGCGAGCAGTTTACAATTCGGCATCGATTCAACTGAAATCCCCGTTCCGGCGATGCGTACGCGGCGATCCGCCTCCGGCGCCGGACCGATGCAGTCCGGTAGATACAATTGGAAGGAATGCAGATGCAACCGGTGAAGCTTGTTGTGGCGATAGCATCGGGCTTGGTCCTGCTCGCGGGCTGCGCGTCCGGCCCCGTGAGCGAAGTCACGAACCGGGTCACGAGCCTGTTCCAAGGGAGCAAGGGCGAGCAAGCGCTCTCGGCCGGCATAAAGCAGTTCGAGGATGGCGATTACACCAACGCCTCCAAGAGCCTGCAAGGATCCCTCGACCTCGGACTGGCCAAAGATTCCGACAAGGTAAAGGCGCACAAATACCTCGCCTTCATCCACTGCGTGTCGGGGCGCAAGCGGCAATGCCGGGATGAATTCCGCAAGGCGCTCGATGTCATCCCGTCGATGGAGCTCGAGGCGGCGGAGAAGGGCCATCCGATCTGGGGCCCCGAGTTCCGCAGCGCCAAGGCCAACAAGTAATCCGCCTATACGACGCATCGCCGATGAACCCTGAATCAGGGCCGGGCATAATCCCAGCCAAGTTTGGCCGCTACGAAATCCAATCGGAGCTCGGCCGTGGGGCGATGGGCGTGGTGTACAAGGCCGCCGACCCGGTGCTCGACCGTACCGTGGCGATCAAGACCATCGACCTGTCTCGAGACCAGGACGAGGGGGCCGAATTCGAGGCACGCTTCTACCAGGAAGCCAAAGCCGCCGCCAGCCTCAGCCACGCGAACATCGTCACGGTGTACGACGTGGGCAACAGCGGCGATGTCGCCTACATGGCGATGGAGTTCCTGGACGGCAGCGAGCTGCGCGATCTCGCCGGCGAGGGACACATACTGCCGGTGGAAAAGGTGGTCGATATCGCGGCCCAGATCGCCGACGGGCTCGGTTACGCGCACCTGCGCGGGGTCGTGCACCGCGACATCAAGCCGGCCAACATCATGATTCTGCGCAACGGCCAGGTGAAGATCACCGATTTCGGCATCGCGCGCATGCGCCACGCCGAAGTCAGTACGCAGACCGGCATGATGCTCGGCTCGCCGCGTTACATGTCGCCCGAGGTGGTGATCGGCAAACGCGCGGACGGCCGCTCGGACATCTTCTCCCTGGGAATCATCCTGTACGAGATGCTCACAGGAGCGGCGCCGTTCTCGGGCGAAACCGTGAGCGCGCTCATGTATCAGACGATCAACTTCGTGCCTCCTTCACCGAGCGCCGCGAATCCCGCCGTACCGCAGATGCTGAATTTCATCGTCGCCAAGATGCTGGCGAAAAATCGCGACGAGCGCTATCAGGATGCAAGGGTGCTAGCGAGCGACCTGCGCGACTGTCTGGCGCAACTGCGGCACATGAACGAAGCGACGTGGCCGGGCCAGCCGGCGCCGGGGCCGGCTCAGCCGCTGCCTTCACTGCTCGACGCCGACGAAAAGTCCCAGCTGCTGGCCGGCGCGGTGCAGATGACGCGGGTGACCGACGCGCACGGAGAGCCGCCCGCTGCCGCGCCGACGCTTGGAATTTCGCGGACCTTCGATTCGCTGGAAGCCACGCAGCGGCTCGCCGTGCAGACAGGCATGGCGCGGGAATTCGACGCTTACGCTGAGACGCTGCGAGTGGCCGCCGCCGCTGCGGTCAGGGCGGCGGCAATGGTCCCCGCCACACCGGCATTTCGGGTCGTGTCAGCGCCGCCCGGGCCAATAGAACCGCGCGGACCATCACCGCGCGGGTGGGGACGACTCGAATGGCGGATATTCGGAATCGGGCTCGCGGCCGCTGTCGTGATCGCCGCCGCGATTATCTACGGTTAGAACCTATCTTATTTCCGGTGGGGGTCAGTTTCATTCCCGCCATCATTCATCGACCTCTATTTGAAGCTTCTTCACCTTCATGCGAAATATCCTTCTGAGCAGCGCACGCTGGAAGCCCAGGGTCATCACGATCACCACCAGAATCCAGGTTCCAAGGGCGATCGGGCTGCGGTAGAAAATTGAGATATCCCCCAGGCTCATGAACAGTCCCTCGCGCAGGTTTTTCTCGATCAAAGGACCGAGCACAAGGCCGACTACCATCGGCGCCAACTGGAAATCGAACTTGCGCAAGCCATAGCCGACGACTCCAAACAACAACAGCAGGTAGACGTCGTGCATGCTGTTATTCACGCTGTAGGAACCGACTATCGCCGCCAGCAGGATCAGGGGCAGAAAAATGTAAGTCGGAATGCGCAGCATGCTGACCCAGACCCCGATCATCGGCACGTTGAGCACCACCAGCATCAGATTGCCGACGTACATCGACACGATCAGGCCCCAGAACACGTCCGGGTGCTGGGTCATCAGCAGCGGGCCGGGCTGCACGCCGTGAATCATCAGCGTCGAGAGCATCAGTGCCGTGATCGCACCGAATGGGATGCCCAGGGCGAGCAACGGCACCATGGTGGAGGTCGCGGCTGCATTGTTGGCGGTCTCGGGCCCGACCACGCCTTCGAGCGCGCCTTGGCCGATTTCGTCGCGATACTTGGAAACCCCTTTTTCAAGTCGGTAGGAGGCGAAACTGGAGAGGGTCGAATGCGGCCCGGGGAGCAGGCCAAATACGAATCCCAGCACCGTACCGCGGCCCATGGGCGCCCAGGAACGCCGCCAGTCTGTGCGCGTCGGCAGCATGTCGCGCAATCTGACCCCGGCCGGCTTCTTCTGTCCTCGCAGGGATTCGACCACGCACATTATTTCCGCAATGCCGTACAGGCCGACCACCATCGCAACCAGCGTGACGCCTTGACTGAGGTCGTTGAAACCAAACGTGAAGCGGTTCTCGGCCGTGACCGCCTCCTGGCCGATCGTGCCCATCAGCAGGCCGATCGCCATGGGAAAAATGCCGGCGGCCAGCGTGCCTCCCGATATCCTGGAGAATATCAACAGGCCACCCGCGGCGATCGCGAAAAATTCGGCCGGCCCGAACATGATTCCGACTTCCGCCAGCAAGGGCGCGAACAGCATGACGCCCGCCACGGAAATCGTGCCACCGACGAATGAGCCGAGCGCGACCAGGGTCAACGCCACTCCCGCCCGGCCCTTTTTGGTCATCTGGTAGCCGTCGATACAGGTCATCACCGATGCCGATTCGCCGGGCATATTGACCAGTATGGCGGTCGTTGATCCGCCGTACATCGCCCCATAGTAAATTCCGGCCATCATGATCACGCCGGCGGTCGGGTTGAGTGAGTAAGTGATCGGCAGGATCATTGCGATGCCCGCGACCGGCCCGAGCCCCGGCATGACACCGATCACGGTGCCCGCAAGCGCGCCGGCAAATGCCGCCAGCAGATTCTGATAAGTGAAGACGACGTTCAGCCCATAGAGCATTCCATCGAGAGGGCTCATGGCAACAACCTTTCAGATGAAATGCAGCGGGCTGCGCGGCATGGGGACCTTGAGCAAAATCACGAATGCGACATGGAGCGCGATCGCCAGCGCGAGCGAATACGCCACGATGCGCGCCCAACCAAGATCGGAGAGCACGCGCATCAGCAGAATGCAAAACAGCGTGGAACCGATGAACTGCCCCACCCAAGGCAGTGCGAGGAAATAGGCCAACAGCAAAGCGAGCAGGCCAAAGAGCCGCTTGCGGTCCGTGCCGGCGGGGAATTCGACCTGCTCGGCCCGGTCCATCTGCCAGCCTTCCCATAGGGTCATAAGGCTTGCCACGATCAGCGTGGCCCCGACGATGATCGGGAACACTGCGGCGCCCGGCTGATCGAGCTGCCCGAAGGGAAGCTGGAAAGACATTCCCAAATAGCCGGCTGCGAGCAACAGCCCGCTGGCGCCTATCACGAGATAGGCGTTGCGCTTCTGCAATGAAGTGGTCGTCATCGTGGACCGCCCGCGCTATTTTTTCTGATCGATGAATTTGATCAGATCGGAGTAGGTCTTCGTGTACTGGAGAATTTCCTCCCTTAGGGCCTGCGGTCCCTTCGCATCGACCATGTAGGTATTCGCCTTGGCGAATTTGGCGAATTCCTCACTGCCCACCACTTGCAGCGACGCCGTGACCAATTTGTCCTGCACGCCTTTGGGCATGTCCTTGGGCGCAACCACGTAGAACGTGATCGGCAGCGTTGCGTCGTAGCCGGCATCCACTACCGAGACGGCGCTGGGAAAGAGCGGGTGCTTGCCTTTCATGAAGGCCGCGAGCGGCCTGAGTTTGCCGTCCTGGACATGGCCCAGGGCGTTTACGCCGGCATTGACAAAGGCTTCGACCCGGCCGCCCAGCAGCGCGACCAGCGCCTCGCCGCCGCCGCTGGAGAAGGGTACCGTCACCATTTTCACACCCGCGACCATGTTGAACTGTTGCGCACAGAGATCGGCCGCCTGCCGCAGTCCGGCGACCGAGGCGCGGATCTTGCCCGGGTTTTTCCTGACGTCGGCCAGGAACTCGTCAAAAGTCTTCCAAGGGGCATCCGCGCGCACAAACAAAACGGAGGGCTGCACGGTCAGTTTGACTATCGGCTGATAATCGTCCGGCGTCTTGAACGACAGGCCTTTGTTGACCAGCGGCTGGTAGGCCAGCATGCTGTTCGATCCCAGGCCGATCGTATAGCCATCGGGCTTCGCCCGCGCAATCAGGTTCATGCCGATCGTTCCCGATCCTCCCGGCTTGTTTTCGACGTTGATGTTTCCGCGCAGGACTTTCTCCAACTGGCCGGCAAATTGCCGGGCCAGCGGATCAGCCGATCCGCCGGCGCCAAATGGCACGATGAACGTGATGTCCCGGGTCGGATAATCCTGCGCACACACGGCGGCGGTTACACTCAACGCGACTGCTGCCACAAATGCCCGTGCGGCGTGACGTGAAACACACTTCATGATGATTCCTCCTCATAGTGGCCGGATCAACGTGGGAATTGCCACAGCCAAATGGCGCCTCGATGTGGGCGCCTTGCTTGGAGGGCAAACTCGCTACCCCTCATTCGCGTATAAATACTTTTTTCAGGGCCGACGAAGTGATCTGCGTCACACAATCCTGAAGTAGCCGGGGACAAGCTGCTGGCCTTCTGCAGTGCGAGGCCGGAACTGACCGTGCCGGCTGCAAGGCCGGTCGGCGATCGTAACCGCGGCCGCTCGCTGTTTGCGCGCAACGCTCCCGCTGCAGGATAATAACAACGTTCTCAGTAGGAATTTGGATCGGCGAATTACCTGCTTGATTGCGGGTTCGAATCGGGTTAGTTTTCCGACCCTGGTTTCCCGGTAGCCCTTCAGAAGCTGATTCAACCGAACAGTGCATTTCCCGCGCGAGCAGTAGAGCGCATTGATGGCGTCTGCCGTGTTCGAAAAACGCTCGGCGCCAACCGGTTCACTTGCACGGCTTGAGCTGCGGACATATTGGAAGCGATCGCCGACAATGTCGCCGGCGGCGGCCCAATGGCTGGCGCGCCGGTGCCGACAATCTTCTGTATCGAGACCATGATTACGCTGCGTGGCGCGCACAGGCGCGCGATGAGAGTCTTGACGCTGGCCGCTCTCGCGGCTATTGCCGGCTGCGCTCCGGTCGGACCGAACTTCAAGCCGCCCGATCCGCCGCAGGCCGAGCGCTATACGGAATCGGCGCTTCCCGCGCAAACAGCAAGCGCCGATGCCGCGGGCGGTCCCTCGCAGCGCTACGCGCCGGGGACCGAAATTCCGGCCGACTGGTGGGAGCTGTTCCGCTCCGAGGCGCTGGGCAGACTCGTACGCATGGCGATCGCCGACAGCCCGACGCTGGACGCTGCGCGCGCGGCCCTCGTCCAGGCGCAGGAGACCCTGAACGCGCAGTACTCGGTGCTCTACCCGAGCGTCGACGCCTCTGCCGGGGCGAGGCGCCAGCGCACCACCGGCGCTTCATTCGGACTGCCCAGTGCGCAGCCCAACCTGTTTACGCTCTACAACGCCTCGGTGAACGTGTCCTACGCGATCGACGTTGCCGGCGGCGCGCGGCGCGAGCTCGAGTCGCTGCTCTCGCAAATCGACTATCAGAGGCTGCAGCTCGAAGCGGCCTATCTTTCCCTCACAGGCAACGTCGTCACGGCCGCGGTTCAGGAGGCGTCTTTGCGCGCGCAGATCCGCGCCACGCGCGAAGTCGCCCGATCGCAGGAGCAAACCTTGAGCGTGGTCGAAAAACAGTTCGATCTCGGCGCGGTGTCGCGCGCCGAGGTGCTTGCGCAGCGCACGCAGCTCGCGCAGACCCTTGCCACGCTGCCGCCGCTGGAGAAGGCCCTCGCGCAAACGCGCAACGCGCTCGCCGCACTCGTGGGGCATTTTCCCGCCGAAGCGGGGCTGCCCGAGTCGGAGCTCGCACAGATGCAGTTGCCGCAGGAACTGCCGCTTAGCTTGCCTTCGGCGCTCGCGCGCCAGCGACCCGATATCCGCGCCGCCGAGGCGCTGCTGCACCGGGCGAGCGCCGAGATCGGTGTCGCCGAGGCGGCAAAATATCCTCAGCTCACGCTGAGCGCTGCCTACGGCTCGGCTGCGACGCGAAGCGCGAGCCTCTTTGGCAGCCAGTCGATGATCTGGAACCTGGGCGCGAGCCTGCTCGCCCCGATCTTTCACGCCGGCAAGCTCGAGGCACAGAAGCGCGCTGCAATCGCCGCCTACGACCAGGCGCTCGCACAATACCGGCAGACCGTGCTCGCGGCGTTTCGCAACGTCGCCGATGTGCTCGAGGCGCTCGAGGGCGACGCGCGCGCACTCAAGGCGCAGGCCGAGGCCGAGGCGAGCGCTCGCGCGAGCCTGGAGCTTGCGCGAGCGCAGTTCGAACTGGGCGCCGCGAGCTACCTCGTTCTGCTCAACGCCGAACGGCAGGCCCACCAGGCGAGGATCGGGCTGGTGCAGGCGCAGGCAGCGCGCTTCGCAGACACCGCCGCCCTGTACCAGGCCCTGGGCGGCGGCTGGTGGGGCCGAACCGAGAACATCGAAAAAGGAAGCGTGCAGCGATGATCAAACGCATGGTGGTGATGCTGGTGCTGACCGGGCTCGTTTTCGCAGGCATCTTCGGTTTCCAGGCGTTCAAGTCGCAGATGATCCGCAAGTTCATGAGCGCTGGGCAGCCGCCGCAGACCGTGTCGACGACCAAGGTCGGGTTCGAGCAATGGCAGACCCAGGACCGCGCAGTGGGCACGCTGCGGGCGGTACGCGGGGCCGACCTCGCGCCCGAGGTCGCGGGAACGGTGCAGGCGATTCACTTTCAGTCCGGCGCACAGGTGAAGGCCGGCATGCCGCTGGTACAGCTCAACGCCGATGCGGATGCGGCCCGGCTCAAATCACTCGAGGCGGCGGCGGCGCTTGCCGAAAGCACCTACCGAAGGGACACGGAGCAGTTCAAGGTGAAGGCGGTCAGCCAAGCGACCCTCGACTCCGACTCCGCCACCGTCAAGAGCGCCAAGGCGCAACTCGAAGAGCAGCAGGCGCTGCTTGCGAAGAAGCTGATCCGCGCGCCCTTCGACGGCCGCTTGGGAATCCTCGCGGTGGACGTGGGCCAGTACCTGAGCCCGGGCACCAAGATCGTGACCCTGCAATCGCTCGATCCGGTGTTTGTCGATTTCCTCGTGCCCCAAGCGGCGCTTGCGCGCTACGCGGTCGGCCAGAAGGTGGTGGTGACCACCGACAGTTTCCCGGGCAGAAACTTCGAGGGCCGCGTCTCGGCGCTCGACGCCAAGGTGGACCCGGCGACGCGCAACGTCAAAGTGCGCGCCACGATTCGAAACCCGAAGCAGCAGCTGCTGCCTGGCATGTTCGCTACGGTGGAGACCGCCTCGGGCGGTCCGGTGCAACTGCTCACGCTGCCGCAGACGGCGATTTCCTTCAATCCCTACGGCAACACCGTGTTCGTCCTCGAGGAGAAAAAAGGCGCCGATGGCAAGTCCGAACTCGTCGCGCAGCAGAAGTTCGTCACCACCGGGGCGACGCGCGGCGACCAGGTGGCCGTGCTCTCCGGCCTCTCCGAGGGTGAGACCGTGGTGACCTCGGGTCAGATCAAGCTGCGGAGCGGCGCCGCGGTGCTGGTCAACAACGACATCAAGCCCTCGAACCAGGCAGCGCCGCGGCCCAAGGACGAGTGAGCGCCGTATGAAGTTCACCGATATCTTCATCCATCGCCCGGTGCTCGCAACCGTGGTGAGCCTGATGCTGCTCGTGATCGGGCTGCGCTCGGTCACGCTGCTGCCCGTGCTGCAGTACCCGCGCACGCAGAACGCGGTGGTCACCGTGCAGACCGTCTTTACCGGCGCGGACGCGAACCTCGTGGCCGGGTTCATCACCACCCCGTTGGAGAACTCGATTGCCCAGGCCAACGGCATCGACTACCTGACATCATCGAGCACGCCGAGCATAAGCGTCATCACGGCGAACCTGCGACTCAACTACGACTATAACAAGGCGCTCACCGAAATAAACACCAAGGTGAACGCGGTGCTCAACCAGCTGCCGCAGGGCTCGCAGCAGCCGACCCTCACGGTACGGGTCGGCCAGACGATCGACGCCATGTACATCGGCTTTGCGAGCGAGGTGCTCACCCCGAACAAGATCACCGATTACCTGATCCGCGCGGTGCAGCCCAAGCTGCAGGCGGTCGAGGGCGTGCAGACCGCCCAGATTCTGGGCGGCAAGCTCTTTGCGCTGCGCGCCTGGCTCGATCCGGTGAAGCTCGCCGCCTACGGGCTCACCGCCGCCGATGTGCGCGGTGCGCTCGCCGCAAACGATTTCCTCTCGGCGGTGGGCACGACCAAGGGGCAGATGGTGCAGGAAAGCCTCACCGCCACGACCAGCCTGCATTCGCTCGAGGAGTTCCGACAGCTGGTGGTGAAACAGCAGGACGGCGCCGTGGTGCGCCTGGAGGACGTCGCCAAGGTCACGCTGGGCTCCGAAGACTACGAGACGGAAGTCGGCTTCGACGGCAAGAAAGCCGTCTATATCGGCATCCAGGTCGCGCCCACGGCGAACCTGCTCGAGGTGATCGCTCGCGTGCGCGAGGTCTTCCCCGACATCGAATCGCAACTGCCGTGGGGACTGGAGGGAAAGATCGTCTACGACTCGACCGAATTCGTGAACAGCTCCATCTTCGAGGTGGTGAAGACCCTCCTCGAGGCGCTGGTGATCGTTACGCTGGTGGTATTCGCCTTCCTCGGGTCGGTGCGCTCGGTGGCGATCCCGACCATTGCGATCCCGCTCTCGCTGGTCGGCACCTTCGGGGTGATGCTCGCTGCCGGCTTCTCGATCAATCTGCTCACGCTGCTCGCGCTGGTGCTGGCGATCGGGCTCGTGGTGGACGATGCGATCATCGTGGTGGAAAACGTCAATCGCCACCTCGAGCAGGGCATGCGGCCCATGCAGGCGTCGATCGCCGCGGCGCGCGAGCTCGCCAATCCGATCATCGCGATGACCGTGGTGCTGGTGGCGGTCTACGTGCCGATCGGCTTTCTCGGCGGCCTGACCGGGGCGCTCTTTACCGAGTTCGCGTTCACGCTGGTGGGCGCCGTGACCATTTCGGCCGTGGTGGCGCTCACGCTCTCACCGATGATGTGCTCGCGGCTCTTGAAGCCGCACGACCCCTCGCAGCAAGGCCTGGAGGCGCGCCTGGTGGCCTCGCTCGACCGCGCTTTTGCGTCGCTGCACGCTCGCTACGAGCGGCGGCTGCACGGCACGCTGAACTATGTCCCCGTCACCGCGGTATTCGCGCTCATCGTGCTCGGGAGCATCTACTTCCTCTATGCGGGGGCGAAATCCGAACTCGCCCCGCAGGAGGACCAGGGGGTCATCATCACCTCCTCGAGCGCGGCGCCCAACGCGACGCTCCAGCAGCGGCTGTTGTATTCGCGCGCGGTGTACGAAACCTTTACCCGCTTCCCGGAGACCGATCACGTGTTCCAGATCGACGTGCCCGGCCAGTCGATCGCAGGCCAAGTGCTCAAGCCCTGGGACCAGCGTCAAAAGACCGCCGCGCAGTTGCAGCCGGAGGTGCAGCAGGCCCTTGGCCGCATCGCGGGCGCGCGCATCGTCGCGTTCCAGCCGCCGCCGCTTCCCGGCGCCTTCGGTCTGCCGATCCAGTTTGTGATCCAAACCACGGAACCGTTCGAGCGCCTGAACGAAATAGCCGACGCCTTCTTGCAGGAGGCGCAAAAGAGCGGCATGTTCATGTTCGTGGACAAGGACCTGCGCTATGACCTGCCGCAATCGAAGGTCGTCATCGACCGGGAGATGGCCGCGCAGCTCGGATTGCAGATGAGCGACGTCGGCAATGCGCTGGGCGCGATGGTCGGCGGCGGCTACGTCAACTACTTCAGCCTCTACGGCCGTTCCTACAAGGTGATCCCGCAGGTGCAGCAAGTCGACCGGCTGAACGCCGCCCAGCTCACCGACTACTACCTGCGCACCGCGAGCGGCGACGTGGTGCCGCTGTCGACCATCGCGCGCATCGAAACGGCCGCCGTGCCGCAATCGGTGAATCATTTCCAGCAGCTCAATGCCGCCACGATTTCAGGCGTACCCTTCCCCGGGGTAACTCAGGGCGATGTAATCGATTATTTGCGGGGCCTCTCCGCGCGCACGCTGCCCCAGGGCTACACCGTCGACTACGCGGGCCAGTCGCGCCAATTCGTGCAGGAATCGGCCGCGCTGCTGGTGACCTTCTTCTTCGCCCTCCTCATCATTTTCCTCGCGCTTGCGGCGCAGTTCGAGAGCTTTCGCGATCCGACCATCATCCTGGTGTCGGTGCCGATGTCGATCTGCGGCGCCATGATCTTCATCAGCATGGGAATCGGCGGCGCGAGCCTGAACATCTACACCGAGGTGGGGCTGGTGACCCTCATCGGCCTGATCAGCAAGCACGGAATCCTGATCGTGGAATTCGCGAACAAGCTTCAACTCCAGGGCCTCTCCAAGCGCGAGGCGGTGGAAAAGGCCGCCGGCATCCGGCTGCGCCCGATCCTGATGACTACCGCGGCGATGGTGCTCGGCGTGCTGCCGTTGCTTGCCGCGAGCGGCGCCGGCGCAATCAGCCGCTTTCATATGGGGCTGGTGATCGCTACCGGAATTGCGATCGGCACCCTGTTCACGCTGTTCGTGGTGCCGGCGATGTACCTGCTGCTTGCCACCGAGCACTCGGGAGGAGTGGTCGAAAAGGACGTAGCAGCATCGGCTACAGACTAAGAAGTGTGCGCTAACATCCGATCACAACCGTAATGGGCCTGTCGGACTTCTGAGAACGGAGTGTGGTTGTTTACAGTTATGAGTAAATTAACTCATAATATGGCATGTACCGCCGCGCCATTGGAAAAACTGTCTGCCTCCGGCTAGCGGAGGCCCCACGCCACATACAAATCCTGGCGGGTCCCCGTCAAGTAGGCAAGACAACGCTTATTCGCCAGATCCTGGCGGACCGGGACTCGACCTCCGCAACCTACATATCCGCCGAGTCCACCTCGACTCCTTTGGAGGTCGGAAGCCAAGACTTTCTTGCCTCAACAACACAATCGCAGGCTCGCGAGATCACCGCCGCGTGGCTTGTCGATCAATGGCAGCGTGCGGCCATGGCGGCTAATACCTGGATGGCGCGCCGGGATTCGCGCGGACAACAAGGTACACCCTACCTGCTTGTAGTTGACGAAATTCAAAAGGTTCCTAATTGGTCCGAGGCGGTAAAGGGACTTTGGGATACCAACATGGGCAGCCCGCAGCCCGTTCACGTCCTGTTGTTGGGCTCTTCCCCGCTGCTCGTGCAAAAGGGGCTTTCAGAAAGTCTTGCCGGCCGCTTTGAACTGATCAGGATGGCGCACTGGTCGTACGAAGAAATGAACGATGCGTTCGGACTGAGTCTCGATCAGTACATCTACTTCGGGGGATTCCCCGGCAGCGCTGCCTGGATCCATGACGAGAAGCGGTGGCGCAACTACGTTGCCGACAGCCTGGTCGCGCCAAGCATCGAGAGAGACATCCTCCACATGACGCGAGTCGACCAGCCGGCGCTATTGAAGCAACTATTTGAGGTCGGCTGCTCGTATTCTGGTCAGATCGTCGCTTTGGACAAGGTTCTCGGCGTGCTGAAGAGTAAAGGAAACACCGTTACGCTTAGCCGTTACTTGGATCTACTTGACATGGCGGGATTGCTGCGCGGACTACTCAAGTACTCTGACCACGAGGTGCGCAGGAGGCGGTCGCCGCCAAAGTTCCAGGTTCGCAACACGGCCCTGATCAGTGCAACGGGCGGATACAGCTTTGATGAAGCGCGTGCGGACCGCAGCTACTGGGGTCGTCTTGTCGAAAGTGCGGTCGGCGCACATCTGTGCAATGCCGCCGACGCGAACATGAAGGTGCATTATTGGCGGGAAGGAGGTCTTGAAGTTGACTTCGTGATAGGGAACGGCAAGCGGTTAGCCGCCGTTGAGGTAAAGACCGGAAGCTACCCGACAACGATTCCAGGATTGAAAGAGTTTTCGCAACGTCATCGCGGTTGCCGCACTTTAGTGGTCGGCGGTGAAGATCTTCCGGTGGGTGAGTTTCTGCGCTACCAACCATCGCATTGGCTTGATTGAAGGACGACTTGGAAAAGAGTTTCCCTCTTGTGGTTCCGCGCCGAGCTGTGCAGCTTTCTCCCGAACGTCCGCGAGAATCGCATCCCCTCGCACGCTGGCGTGGGATCGGTGCCTACGTACTTCTGGCAGAACCGGGGGCCGGAAAGACAGAAGCATTTAAGCGCGAGGCGCGAAAAACGGGCGGGGAATATACAAGCGCTCGCGATTTCATCACGTTGCGGTCCCGGAGTTTCAAACCCGATGCGCCGATCTTCATTGATGGACTGGACGAAATTCGAGCCGGGTCCGAATCCCATCGAGCCCCGCTGGACAACGTCCGGAGGCGTCTGGACGAGTTGGGGCGACCGAAGTTTCGCCTTTCGTGTCGCGAAGCGGACTGGAGGAGCGCGGTTGACAACGAGAGCCTCACGGCCGTGGCGTCGAAAGGCGAGCTGGCCGTGCTTCATCTCGAAGAGCTAGATGATGCCGACATTGTTGCCATATTGCGCAGCCTTGGGGTCGAAGACCCGGAGGGATTCCTGGTAGAGTCGGAGCGACACCGTATCCGCTCACTACTCGGGAACCCGCTGCTGTTAGGCCTAATCGTCAACGCCGTTGCAAAGCGCGAAGGTCGCTGGCCGGACAACCGGACGGACATTTATACGATGGCCTGCGAGCAGCTCGCCATCGAATATAACGAGGAACATCGCGCAGAACGCCGCCGCAATCAGCCCTCGATCGACAGGATACTGGACGACGCTGGACTGATGTGTGCCCTGCATCTGCTCGCCGGTATCCCAGGTTTTTCGGTCGAGTTGGTCTCAGAGGGAGATCTTGCACGGCTCGTTGACGACTTACCCGACGTACTTGGTATCTCGGATCCACGCGCAACGCTCCACAGCAAGATCTTCGTGATGGACTGCGGCCAACGCATTCCGCGTCACCGGACCATTGCCGAATTCCTGGCGGCAGCAGTCATTGCAAAGCGGATCAAGAATGGACTGCCCGTCGGGCGCGTTCTAGCGTTGATGAGCGGTGCGGACGGCGGGATCGTGGATCCTCTGCGCGGTCTGAACGCCTGGCTAGCCACCCGTTGCGAACAGGTGCGTCCCGCGCTCATTGAACGCGATCCGCTCGGTGTCGTTCTCTATGGCGATCTCAGGTTGTTCACGACCGAAGAGAAGAGCCGGGTCCTGCGCGCCCTTCACCGGGAGGCGCAGCGTTTTGCATGGTTCCGCAAAGGCCACTGGGAGGACCATCCGTTTGGCGCTCTTGGAACGGAAGACATGTCTGATACCTTTCAAGAGCTGTTGGCCAAGTCGGATCGTTCGCTGGCGCACCAGTCCTTGCTTGGATGCGTGCTTGACGCGATCGAGTATGGCGAGCTGATGCCGAAACTGGCACCCGACCTTAGGGCAATCATTCGCGATGCCAGCTTCTCGTCAGACATCCGCCTGGCGGCGCTAGATGCCTGGATGGTCCAGCGTACGCCTGACATGGCAGTAGCCCGGACGATGCTCGATGACATTGAGGCTGGCGGAATTGTCGACCCCGACGATCAACTCGCAGGGCGGCTGCTCGACCGACTCTATCCGGAAATCGTGACCCCGAGCGAGATTGCCGGGTATTTTCGCGCCCCAAAGACAGAATCTTTTTACGGGTTGTATCAGCACTTCTGGCAGCACCGACTTGTCGACCGCACTCCGCAAAAAGATCTCCGAAATCTCATGGACGCGTGGGCAAGTGCGCCCATTATGGTCGACGGCAGACAATTTGGTTTCTTTCTGGACAGTGTTGCTACCAAGTTGTTAGTGGCGGCACTGGAGGAACACGGGGACGACATCCCGATCGAGACGCTGCACAGATGGCTTGGCATCGCAATTGACGAATACGGCTTTTCCCGTCTGCCGGAAGACGATGTTCGTCTCGCGCGAGACTGGCTTAGCGCGAGGCCGTCGAAACTCAAAGCGCTCGTCGCATACGGCTGGACTCAGGTTCGGACCGATGGCGCGGGCAGGCGCCGGTTGTGGGAAAGCGAGGAGCGTACTCTGGGAGCAGCGCGCCCGGCCGATTGGTATGAATGGCTGCTCGACCAAGCTAGCGCAACCGACGACGAAGCGCTGGCGCGCGACTGCTTCGATTCTGCAGCGTATGCCGCCATCAATCCGCGACCGGAATTCACCCTGAGCATGGAAGCGGTCGAGAAATGGGTGGAATTGAACCAGGAAAGATGGCCGCAGGCATGCGAGTGGCTCAAGAGCGCCTGGTCTTTACCCTTGGATCACTTTCGAAGTGAAGAACTAAAGAGAAGGCGCTCGTACGACGCGGAGAGAGAGACCGCGCGGCGCGAGCGCCGCCGCAACTTCCTGCCGCACCTTGCATCGATAGCCGGGGGCACAGCGCCTCCCGGGTTGATGCACCAGATCGCGTTGGCATACGACAGGCGCTACAGCGACATTCGCGGCGAAACACCGGAGGAGCGGGTCCAGGATCTTCTTGGCGGCACCATTGAAGAGGCGAAATCGGCGATTGGCGGGCTGGAGGCGACGCCGGCACGCATGGACCTTCCGGACGTTGACGACATTCTCAAGACTGACCTCGGGGGCCGCTCGCACTTTATCCGCCCTGCGTGCCTGTTGGGTGCCTCTCTCGTATTTGAGCGCGATCCGAAGCTAATCTTGAGCTGGCCTGACGACCTTGTTCGCAAGCTTGCCGCCTTCTGGCTTACCGATGGAGTTGGCGATCAACCGGAGTGGTTCTCTGCGTTGGCGGAAACACGGCCAACGATCATCGCGCCGGTGCTGGAGAAGTACGCGATGCAGACAATACGGCGCCGCTCGGTGACAAACGTGACTGGGCTTTGGCAGTTGGCGCGAGAGGACCGCTTCGCGGATCTTGCCCGCCTCGTCGTACCCCCAATCCTGCGTGCTTTTCCGGTTCGGGCAAATGAAAAGCAACTGCGAATTCTCAATGGAGAGCTCCTACCGGCGACCAGCCGGCTGTCATCGGAACAAGTCACAGCTCTGCTCGCAGAGCGTACAGCCCTCAAGAGCCTCGATACCGGGCAGCGCATCGCATACCTGGTCGCCGGGCTGCGAATCGATGGCGAAGGCTATTCCAGCAAGCTTGTTGAGTTTGTCGGCACGAGCGAGTCTCGCGCTGCACATCTTGGCCGGGCGATCGAGTTGCAGGGCAAACGAACGAAGAACGCTATTCCTTTGCCTATCCTAGCGACTAGTCTATTAATCGAGCTAATCGGGCCGCACGCCTCTCCCGAATACCCGACAGGCGTGCACTCGGTCGGAGACGCCGACCACAGGCGAGAATGGACTCATCACCTCATAAATCAGCTCGCCTCCGCAGCATCGGCCGAGGCGGCAGAAGAGATCGCGCGTCTAGCGGGTTTGCGAAAACTGAACCGGTGGAAACTGGCGCTCGATGGCGCCGCTTTCGACCAGTCGCGAGCGATGCGCGATGCCACGTTCAAGCAGCCAAGCGTTGACGACGTCGCCAACGTTCTCGCGAACAGGGCGCCAGCAAACTCCCGGGATCTGGCAGCGCTCTTCCTGGATCATCTGCGAGACGTCGGAGCGCGGCTCCACGGCGACGACACCAACGGACTGCTCCTGTTCCGGCGCGACGACCGGGAAACGCCGAAGACAGAAAACGAGTGCCGGGACATACTGCTCGACCGCATGCGAAATCGGCTAGTGAATGTAGGCGTCAAGCTCGAGAAGGAGGGCCAAGCCGCGCAAGATACCAGAGCAGACATGCGCGCGGAATATTTTCAGCCCGACCGACGGTTCACGGTGCCGATCGAAATCAAGAAGGAAGATAATCGTGAACTGTGGTCGGCGTGGCGTACGCAGTTGCGCACGTATACGCTCGACCCTGCGTCTGAAGGTGTGGGTATCTACCTAGTTTTGTGGTTCGGCTTAAATCCGAGAGCTACGCCGGCGGGGGAGCGGCCAACTACGCCGCAGAGCCTGATCGAGCTGCTTTCCGGGATGGTGCCCGAGGAAGATCGGTTCCAGACGAACGTGGCCGTGCTCGATCTTTCAATGGCGATGGAATCCTCGCGTCGGCACAGACCTTCTGCGACTACGGCGGGATGACGACTGTATGAAATTCGCTCCGCGGTCGACATGGCTTCCCTTGGGCGCGCTTTGGGCGCCCTTGTCGGGATCGCGCGCCTCAGCTATAGTGCCACCATCCAAGCGGGAGAGCGTGGTTAGCAGTCCACCGCCGAAGGCGCAACACCCGTAACCGCTCAGGCAAAAGGGCCGCTTGGACCGGAGGCCGCAGGCCTTCCAATCTGGAGAGCGATGGGTTCTAACCCATCCACCGAAGGGGTACGCGGTGCCGCAGTTCGACCGGCGCTGCAATCTCTCAGGTACCAAGGACAGAGGGGTGGAGCATCACAGGATGCTCCACCCATTTTCGTTTTTGGGACATGATGCTCAAACAGACCCCGCTCAACGCGGCCCACAGAAAGCTCGGCGCGAAATTGGTCGATTTCGGCGGCTGGGAAATGCCGCTCCACTACGGCTCACAGATCGAAGAACACCACCGCGTGCGCCGCGGCGCCGGCATGTTCGACGTTTCGCACATGCTCGCCCTCGATATCGCCGGAGCCGATGCGCGCGCATTTCTTCGCTACGCGCTGGCAAACGACGTCGCCAAACTGAAGCAATCCGGCGCCGCGCTCTATTCCTGCCTGCTCGACGACGCGGGGCATGTGCTCGACGACCTGATCGTCTACTTCGTCGCCGAGGGCAGCTACCGGCTGGTGGTGAATGCCTCGACCGCCGACAAGGATCTGGCCTGGTTCGGCTCGCTGCGGGCGCGCCACGGCGGCAGTTTCAGCCTCGCGCCGCGGCGCGATCTGTCCCTGATCGCCGTACAGGGGCCGCAGGCGCGCGAGCGCGTGTGGCAGGCGCTGCCCGCGATCCGCCCGGCCACCGAAGTGCTGGCGCGATTTCACGCGGCGGCAAGCGGTGAGTTCTTCATCGCGCGCACCGGCTACACAGGCGAGGACGGCTTCGAGCTCATGTGTCCCACCGGGAACGCGCAGCGCGTTTGGGACGATCTGCTGCGGGCAGGCGCGGCGCCCTGCGGCCTGGGTGCGCGCGACACGCTGCGACTGGAGGCCGGCATGAACCTCTACGGACAGGACATGGACGAAACGGTCACGCCCACCGAATCGGGACTGGCGTGGACTGTCGATGCTTCTGGCGAGCGCGACTTTGTCGGCAGGGCGGCACTCAAGGCCGAGACGCCGCAGCGCCGCCTCGCGGGACTGGTGCTCATCGGGCGCGGGGTGCTGCGCGCCCATCAGCGCGTCGCCACCACGCATGGCGAGGGCCAGACCACCAGCGGCAGCTTCGCGCCGACGCTCGGACGATCGATCGCATTTGCGCGCCTGCCCAAGGCCGTCGCCAACGGCGATTCGGTGCAAGTCGAAGTGCGCGAGCGGCTGCTGGAAGCGCGCGTGGTGACGCCGCCATTCGTTCGCAACGGAAAAATCGTGATCCATTTACCCGAGGAAACAAAATGAACATCCCCACTGAGCTTCGCTACGCCAAGACCCACGAGTGGACGCGGCTGGAGCCCGACGGCACGCTCACGGTAGGCATCACCGATCACGCGCAGGAAATGCTCGGCGACATCGTCTTCGTCGAGTTGCCGCAGGCGGGCAAGCACCTGGCTGCGGGCACCGAATGCGCGGTAGTCGAATCCGTCAAGGCCGCTGCCGACGTCTACGCCCCGGTATCGGGCGAGGTGATCGCCACCAACGCCGATCTGGGCGAGAAGCCCCAAGCGATCAACGCCGATGCCTACGGGGCATGGCTATTCAAGGTGAAGCCCGACAACGCCGCCGAGCGCGATGCGCTGCTCGACGCCAAGGGCTATGCCGAGCAGATCGCAAGCGAGTCTCACTGATGCCTTTCATACCGCACACCGATGCCGAAGTGAAGGCCATGCTCGGCGCGATCGGCGCGACTTCGATCGAGGAGCTGTTCGAAGAGATTCCGCAGAAGCTCTTGGTCGAGGGTATTCCGGGCGTGCCCGAGGGCCTGCCGGAAATGGCACTCATGCGCTTGATGAGCGAGCGCGCAAACGCCGATGGAAATTATCTCAACTTCATCGGCGCCGGCGCCTACGAGCATCACATTCCCGCGGCGGTATGGCAGATCGCCACGCGCGGCGAGTTCTACTCCGCCTACACGCCCTACCAGGCCGAGGCGAGCCAGGGCACGCTGCAAGTGTTCTACGAATTCCAGAGCATGATGGCTTCGCTCACCGGCCTGGATGTCTGCAACGCCAGCCTGTACGACGGGGCATCTGCGCTCGCCGAGGCGGTGCTGATGGCGGTACGCGCGCAGGGCGGGCCTCGGCGCGTGTTGATGCCGCGCAGCGTTCACCCCTACTACCGCGACTGCGTGCGCGCCATCGTGCGCAATCAGGGCGTGGAGATCGTCGAGGCTGCGTATTCGCGCGATTCGGGCGCAACAGCCCTCGAATCCCTGGGGCCAATGGCTAAGGGGACCATCGCGGCGGTGGTCGCGCCGCAGCCGAATTTCTTCGGCGTTCTGGAGCCGGTCGACGAACTCACCGACTGGGCGCACGCGCACGGGGCGCTGGCGATCGGCCTGGTGAATCCGCTTGCTCTCGCGCTCCTGAAGCCGCCGGGAGAGTGGGGCAGCAAAGGCGCGGACATCGCGGTGGGCGACGGCCAGCCGCTGGGTGCGCCGCTCTCAGGGGGCGGACCGTATCTTGGCTTCATGTGCGCTAGACAATCGCTCGTGCGGCAGATGCCGGGGCGCATCGTCGGGCGCAGCGTAGACGCCGCGGGCGCTCCCGCATTCACGCTGACGCTGCAGGCGCGCGAGCAGCACATTCGCCGCGCCAAGGCCACTTCGAATATCTGCACCAACCAGGGCCTGATGGCGATCGCCGCCACCATCCATCTGGCCCTCCTCGGGCCCCGGGGCCTGGAGCGCACGGCCGCCTGCTGCCACACCAACGCGCTCTCGCTGTGCCGGCGCCTGACCGCCATTCGCGGTGTAACACCGCGGTTTTCCGGCGCGCTGTTTCACGAGGCGGTGCTTTCGCTGCCTTGCCCGGCGGCGCCGGTCTTGGACGCCCTGCGCCGCGAGCGCATTCTCGGCGGCTTCGATCTGTCGCGCCATTATCCGGAGCTGGGTAACGCGCTGCTGGTGTGCGCCACCGAAACGAAAACGCAAGCCGACCTCGATCGCTACGCTGAGGCTCTCCAACGCATTCTCGCGGAGAAAACATCATGCTGATATTCGAGCGCTCGGTTTCCGGTCGCGCGTGCGGCTCGCAACTGCCGCACGAGCCAGCCGATGCGCCGGCCATCCCGCAGCATCTGCGCCGGCGCGTGCCGCCCCTCCTGCCCGAGGTCTCGGAGATGGACGCGGTGCGCCACTACACGCGCCTGTCGCAAAAGACTTTCTCCATCGACACGCATTTCTATCCGCTCGGCTCCTGCACCATGAAGTACAACCCGCGCGCCTGCAACGCGGCGGCGATGCTGCCCGCGTTTCTTGCGCGCCATCCGCTGGCGCACCCGGGCACGGGGCAGGGGTTCCTCGCCTGCCTGTTCGAGCTGCAGGAGATGCTGAAGGAACTCACCGGCATGGCCGCGGTATCGCTCTCGCCCATGGCCGGCGCTCAAGGGGAATTCGCCGGGGTGGCGATGATCCGCGCCTATCACCGAGCGCGCGGCGAGGAGCTTCGCACCGAGATCATCGTGCCCGATGCGGCGCACGGAACCAATCCGGCCACTGCAACCATGTCCGGCTGCAGCATGCGCGAAGTGCGCACCGACCGCGACGGCAGGATCGATCTGGAAGCGCTGCGCGCGGCGGTCGGCCCGCACACGGCGGGGCTCATGCTCACCAATCCCTCGACCCTCGGGGTGTTCGAAGCCGGAATTACGGAAGTGGCGCGCATCGTCCACGACGCCGGCGGCCTCCTCTATTACGACGGCGCCAACTTGAACGCCATCATCGGGCGCGTCAAACCGCGCGACATGGGTTTCGATGTCGTGCACCTCAATCTGCACAAGACTTTCGCCACGCCCCACGGCGGCGGCGGACCCGGTGCAGGACCCGTCGGGGTCGCGCCGCGCCTTGCGCCCTTTCTGCCGGTCCCGGTAGTCGCGCGCGAGGGCGAAGCCTACCGCTGGATGGACGAACGCGATCTGCCGCAGACGATCGGCCGGCTCTCGGCGTTCATGGGCAACGCGGGCGTGCTGCTGCGCGCCTACGCCTACGCGCGCCTGCTCGGGCGCGAGGGCCTGCGCCGCGTGGCCGACTACGCGGTGCTCAACGCCAATTACCTGATGGCCGAGCTCTTGCGCTCGGGCTTCGAGCTCGCCTATCCGCGCCGCCGTGCAAGCCACGAGTTCATCGTCACGCTGAAGAAATTGAAGGATGAAACCGGCGTGAGCGCTCTGGATGTTGCCAAACGCCTGCTCGACAAGGGCATACACGCGCCCACCATATACTTCCCGCTGCTCGTGCCCGAATGCCTGCTGATCGAGCCTACCGAGACCGAATCGAAGCAAACACTCGACCACTTCGTTCAAGCGATGCGGGAAATCGCCGCCGAGGCGCGGGAGAATCCCCAAGTCGTGAAAACCGCGCCGCATTCGACGCCGGTGAGGCGGGTCGATGAAGTCAGGGCCGCGCGCGAGCCCGACCTCGTTTGGCGCGCTAGCTGACCCGATGGCCGGCGCCGACGTCTTTCGCCGCTGCGCTAGAGCGATCCTCGAGGCCGACGGCCTGCTGGTGACCGCGGGCGCAGGCCTGGGCGTCGATTCCGGATTGCCGGATTTCCGCGGCACGCAGGGATTCTGGCGCGCCTATCCGGCTCTCGGGCGCGCCAAGATCGCTTTCGAGTCGATCGCCAGTCCCGCCGCTTTCGAATCCAATGCCCGGCTCGCCTGGGGTTTTTATGGCCATCGCCTTGCGCTCTATCGGCGTACCGTACCGCACGAAGGTTTCGCGCTGCTAAAGAAAATCGGCGCGTCGATGCCCGGCGGCGCGTTCGTCTTCACCAGCAACGTCGACGGTCAATTTCAAACAGCCGGGTTCGATTCCGAGCGCGTCTGCGAAATCCACGGCTCTATTCACCACTTGCAATGCATGCAGGGCTGCTCAGCCGATATCTGGCCCGCAACAGAGTTCGCGCCCGAGATCGACGCTGAGAACTGCCTGCTTCGCTCCTCGCTGCCAACTTGTCCCCGCTGCGGGAGCCTGGCGCGGCCCAACATCCTCATGTTCGGCGACTGGGGATGGATCGATTCGCGCACGCGCGAGCAGCACGAGGCGCTCCAAGCGTGGTTCGGCGGAATCAGGCGTCCCGTTGCCATCGAAGTGGGCGCAGGCACTGCGATCCCTTCGGTGCGGCATTTCGGCGAAGCCAGCCACGGCACGCTGATCCGCATCAATCCCACCGAGCCCGATGTTCCTTCGGGCAAGGGATTCGGACTGCGCATGGCCGGGCTCGAGGGCATCCGCGGAATCGCCCAATCTCTTTTCGGAGAACAGACAAGATGATTCGCCAATGCACGCGCGACGATCTGGGCGCAATCTTCGAAATCGTCAACGACGCGGCGCAGGCCTATAAAGGCGTCATACCGCAGGACCGCTGGCACGAACCCTACATGCCGCTGGACGAGCTAAAGGAGGAGATCGAGCACGGGGTGGTGTTCTGGGGATTCGAGTCCGAGGGCACGCTGGCCGGAGTCATGGGCATACAGGACAAAGGCGAAGTCGACCTCATCCGTCACGCCTACGTGCGCACGCGCGATCGCAATCGCGGCATCGGAAGCGAATTGCTGCGCCATCTCGAGAGCCTGACTACCAAATCCATTCTCATCGGAACCTGGGCCGATGCAGCTTGGGCCATCCGGTTCTATCAACAACACGGCTACCGGCTGCTCGAGCGCGCCGACACCGAGCGCCTGCTGAAGAAATACTGGGGTGTACCCGAGCGGCAGATCGCGACCTCGGTGGTGCTGGCGAGTCCGCGCTGGTAATCGGTTGTTGAACGACTTGCTCGCGCAAGCAGCGCCGGCCTCTTTGCTCGGTTGCGCCTCCTTCCCTGTGCCGCGGCGCTCCGCGCTGCCCTCGCCAACGGCGAAGCCCAGATAAAGGCCCTGGTCTTCGCCGCCGGCTCGGCGCGGCCCTTAATGGGAAGGAGGCGCAACCGAGCAAAGAGGGCGAAGCCTCGGATATCTACCAGAGCAATCGTTGGGCTAAGTGAAGCCTAACGTCTTACCTGTCAGAGCTTGCCGGCAACCCGGCGAAAATGCAGTCCGAGGATCGACAGTTCCATCGCGGCGCGAAATTTCTTCGGGCTGGAGAGCAGCGTCGACCAAAACAGAGCCCAATAACTGAACCGGCCCGACTGCCACACGCCCAGCACCCAGAGCGATCTCAGGAATGCCTTGACTTCGGCGGCCGAAATCCGCGTCGTCGGGCCTTGCGGAACGTAGCTGCGCAGGAAAATGCGGATGCGCCGGTAATAGTGCCGGGGCTCGTAGAGCTTGCGCATCAGCTCACGATAGCCCGAGATAAGGAAATCCCGGTCCAGCCGGGTGATGAAATTGATCGCGGCATCGGTATTGTTGCCGCAGGTGTCGGCAAGGATCCGGCCCTCCCGCGTCAGGCGCCGATACAGGTCCGTCTGGGGCAGCGCGTTGAGCAGTCCCACCATGGCAGTCACCACGCCGGACTGCTGAATGAATTCGAACTGGCGCTTGAAGATGTCCATGGGATCGCTGTCGAAACCGACGATGAATCCGCCCATTACCTCGAGGCCCGCGCGCTGAATTGTCTTCACCGTGGCGGACAGATCGCGCTTGCTGTTCTGCCGCTTGCCGCACTCATCGAGTCCCTCGGCCGAGGGCGTCTCCAGGCCGAGGAACACCTTTTTGAATCCGGCCCTCACCATGAGCTCGCACAGCTCCGGGTCGTCGGCGAGATTGACCGAGGCCTCGGTAAGAAAGCCCATCTCCGGCCTCACCCGCTCGCGCCAGGCAATCAGCTCGCGCAGCAGTTCGCGCGCGCGCCTGCGGTTGCCGATGAAATTGTCGTCGACGATGAAGACCATGTCGCGCCAGCCCGCCAAGCGCAACGCCTCCAGCTCGCGCACCACCTGCGCCGGGGCTTTGGTGCGCGGGACGCGTCCATTGGTAACCCAGATATCGCAGAACTCGCAGTTGTACGGGCAGCCACGCGAAAACTGGACCGGCATGGTGACGTAGTCGCGCAGGTTGATCAGGTCCCAGCGCGGAACCGGCGTGTTGCGCAAATCGGGCCAGCCGGCGGCGCGATAGAGCGGCTGCAGCGCGCCGCGTTCCAGGTCGGCGACCAGCAGGCCAATCACGTCCTCGGCTTCGCCCAGGACGAAATGCGGAATTTCCGGAAACGCCTCGTGCCCGGTGGTGAATAGCGGGCCGCCGGCGATCACGGGCTTGCCGAGCAAGGCGCAGCGGGCCGCCACTTCATGCGCCGATTCCCGGTGCACGATCATGCCGCTCATGAATACGCAGTCGGCCCAATGCAATGCTTCGTCGGCAAGCGGCGCGATATTGAGATCGGCCAGTCTCAGGTTCCAGCCGCGCGGCAGCATCGCCGCCACGGTAAGCAGCCCGAGCGGCGGGAAAGCAGCCTTCCTGGAAACGAATTTCAGGACATGCCTGAAACTCCAGAATGTGTCCGGACTGCGCGGATAGACCAGAAGTACGTTCAAATGCAGTCCCCCCTTTGGACAGCATAGGAGAACGACCGGCAGTGCGCAAGCGTGCGGTCAAGGCCCTTCGTGCTGTCGCTTGAGTTCGACTTCCTAAGCGACTATGCTCGTTTGAGTCGTCGCCCGGGGAGAGCTGGATCCATGAACGCGGCGGCAGATCGGGAGGCCCGCAGCCGGACTCGAAAGCGCGGGAAGACAAATGAATGCGCCCCGAAGGACCAAACCAAACGGCCGCAGGGCCTGGATCGTGGCAGCGCTTGCCATGCTGGCGGTGGCGGCCTATTTCTGGTCCGCGCCGGAAGATCGCCCGCCTGCGGACAAGATCACCGTTACCCTCGCCGATTTTGCCGGCGACGCCCCCTCGATCATCGCCTATACGCAGGGTTTCTTTCGCGAGCAGGGGCTGGAGGTCGCCTTCAAGCGCAACAGCACGGGCGTGGAGTCGCTGAAGAACTTGCTGGAAGGCAAGGCGGATATCGCCACCGCATCCGAATATCCGGTCGTGCGCGCGGCGCTCGACCGGTCAAGATTCTCGCCGGTCGAGGGCAGCGGTTTCCTGGTGATCGGCGACATGATCTATTCCAACCGCAGCCAGCGCGTGATCGTGCGCTCGGACCGAAAGATCCGCACTGCGGCGGACCTGAAAGGCCGAAGGGTGGGAATACCCGAGGGCAGCACCTCCATCGACTACTATCTCGGCAACATGCTGCGCCAGCACGGAATCGCCGAGGCGGATATCAAGGCGATTTCGATGGCGCTCGCCTCGCTCGTGCCGGCACTGGAGAAGGGAGACATCGACGCATTCATCGCCTGGGAGCCGCTGGTCTCGGAGGCAAAGGCGAGGCTGGGCGAACGGGCATTGGTATTTCCCGGCAATCCGCTTTACTCGACCTCCTGGCTGATCGTGGTCCGGGAGGAGTTGGCGAAGCGCCGGCCCGAGCTGTTGCCGAAATTCCTGCAGGCGATCAAGAAAGCCGAGCGGTTCATGCAAGCACACCCCGACCAGGCGACCGAAGCCGTGTCCAGGCATACCGGAATCGACAGGCAAATCGTCGAGAACACCTGGAAATCGCTCGATTTCCGCCTATCGCTGAGCCAGGCGCTCATCGCCGCCATGGAGGACGAAGCGAAGTGGCTGATCAGCACCCGTCGCACCGATGCCCAAGTGGTCCCGGACTTTCTTGACTACGTGCGCGCCGATCCGCTGAGATCGGTGAGCCCCGCAACCGTGACCATCATCAAGTGAAGATTTCGACTCGCCTTTACTTCGCGCTGGCATTGACGGCGATCATGATCGCCGCCATCGGCGCAATCTACGCCTTGCTCGAGGAAAGTCAGAGACAAGGCGAGGAGGACAGCGACGCGGGGCGAATTCTCGTCGGGCAAATCGCCGCCCTCCATTCATTGGCGCACGAATACGCGGCTATTTCGCAACCGCGAATCGAACGGCAGTGGCAACTGCAGATATCCAGGATAAGGGAACGCGTGAAGTCGCTGAACGCCCTGGGCGCCGTGCGTTCCCTGGAAATTTCCCTGGACAACGCAGACCGGGCGTTCGCCAGATTGCGGCAAAACCATGTCGAGAGAATCACGGCGCGGAAGAGGGCGGCTGGCGCCGAGGATATGGCGCGGTTCGACGCCGTTGAAGGCGCCGTTCACTCCCTGATGCGACTGGAAATCGAAAAATTGCTGTCGAGCGCGGAGTTGATTGCCGTCGAGGCGCATCAAAGAATCGATGCGCTGCGCGGACAGGCCGCAGCCGCGATGGCAGCCGTGGTGGTTTTGTTTCTCACACTGGTGGTCGCGATAACCCTGCCTGCAACCATAAAGACCACCCGATCGATATCGTCCTTGATCGGTGGTGTAAGCGCGTTCGGGCGAGGCGATTTTGTCCACAGGGTTGCGATCGAAGGAAACGACGAAATGGCGCTGCTCGCGAAGCAGTTCAACGCCATGGCTGAGACCATCGAAGGCGCGCTCCAACGCGAGCGCGAGCACGCCGCCGCGCTACAACGCGAAATCAATGATCGCAATAAAGCGGAGGGATCCTTGCGCCGCAGCGAGGAGCAGTACCGGGCCTTTTTCGAATTGGCCGCGGTGGGATTGGCGCAGGCCGATCTCCCCGGCGGGCGCCTCGTGCGCGTCAACGACCGCTACTGCGAGATCGTCGGCTACAGTCGCGCCGAGGTGCTCGGCATGACGATCTTCGACCTCACGCACCCGGAGGACCGCGAACGCAATGCGCGGCGTGCGCGGCGTCTCTTTGCCGGGGAGGTCGCTTCCCTCAACTTTGAAAAGCGCATCCTTCGCAAGGATGGAACTACCGTCTGGGTTCTCGTCAATGCCACGCTGCCGCGCGACACGGCCTCTCACCCGAAGCAATCGGTGGCGGTCTATCTCGACATTACCGGACGCAAGCAGGCAGAGGAGGAATCGCGCCTTTCGCGGCAGCGCCTCGCACTGCATGTCCAGCAGACACCGCTCGCCGTGATCGAATTCGACGTCGATGGCCGGGTGCGGGACTGGAATCCGGCGGCATTCAGGTTGTTCGGGTATTCCCGCGAGGAGGCCATCGGGCAGCATTGGTCGTTCATCCTGCCCGAGTCCCGTACCGGTTCGTCAGAGAACGCCTTGCAAAGCGCGGTCACGCAGCATGGGAGCCGGTCCTCCAATGAAAACCGCACCAGGGACGGGCGAACGCTCAGTTGCGAGTGGTTCAACACGCCGCTCGTCGATCCGGACGGCAAGACTATCGGCGTGGCCTCGCTGGTCATGGACGTCACCGAGCGCAAGCGGTTCGAGGCGGCGCTGGAGCGCTCGGCTCGGGAGTTGAGACAAGCCTACCGGCGCTTGGCGCATGCCCAGGAAACCGAACGGCGCAGCCTCACCAAGGAATTGCACGACCGCGTGGGACAAAACCTGTCCGCGCTGCACCTGCATCTGCAACTCATGGAACGCGAGCTTTCGAAGGATTCCAGAGCCAAGGCTGAGGGGCGCCTGGACGACATGTTGGGTTTGCTGGAACAAACCTCGGAACAAGTCCGCGATCTCATGGCCAACCAGCGCCCTCCCATGCTGGACCAATACGGTTTGTTCGCGACGCTGCGCTGGTTGGCGCACGAGACCAGCCAACGCTCCGGAATAGCCTGCGCGCTGATTGGAACGGAACCCGCCCAACGGTTGCCCGGCGATGTCGAGTCGACGCTGCTGCGCATCGCGCAGGAAGCGCTCATGAACGCCGTCAAGTATTCGAAGACCGCTCAAATCAGGATCGCCATGGCGGTATTCCCGGATCGCGCGCGAATCGAGGTTGCCGACGAAGGAATCGGATTCGACCCCGCAGCCCGAAACGGGACCGATTCGAAGCCGACCTGGGGCCTGCTCACCATGCGCGAGCGCGCCCTGGCCTTCGGCGGAAGCCTGCATATCGATACCGCCCCGGGAGCCGGAACGCGGGTGACAGCGGAAATTCCCATCGCGTAGCGAGAGCCCGGCCATGGATATCAAGGTCTTGATTGCCGACGATCATGCCGTGATGCGCGACGGGCTGACGGCCATTCTGGAACGCGAGCAGGGTATCTCGGTAATCGGAACCGCAGTCAATGGACGCGAAGTGGTGAGCGAGGCCAAGCGCCTGGCACCGGACATCGTGATCATGGATATCGTCATGCCCGAACTCGGCGGCATCGAGGCCGCAGCTCAGGTCCGGGACTATTGCGAGTCGACCAAGGTCATCATCCTGTCGATGTATTCCACGGTCGAGCACATTTTTCGCGCCTTGCAGGCCGGAGCGCTCGGCTACCTGCTCAAGGAATGCGCTGGCTCGGAAGTGGTGGAGGCCGTGCGATCCGTGCACGCCGGAAACCGTTACCTGAGCAAGAAAGTCTCCGACGCTGTGGTGGACGGCTACGTGCGCGAACATCGCAGCACCAGTCCCCTGGAAAGCCTGAGTCCCCGCGAGCGCGAGGTCATGCTGGGCGTGGTCGAGGGCGAATCGAGCAGCGAAATCGCCGAGGCGCTGCACCTCTCGCCCAAGACGGTCGAAACCTACCGCAGCCGCCTCATGCAAAAGCTTGGCGTCGCCGATCTCGCGGGCCTGGTCAAGTTCGCGGTAGAGCACGGACTGACAGGACAGGGCTAGTCGCCGTTCCCGGCACCCGGTTCCCCTCGGGCGACGCGCCAGCCCGTGAGGAATATCACACCGCGCCGGGTAAACAAACATTCCCCACTTTACTTGTCCGACTCTCCCGACAGATGCGCCGTCCGCTCGATGCCACTGTATCCGTCAAGTGCGGATAGCGCAAGCGTTCGACGGTAGCCCCCGGCAACTTCCGCTACCCGAGCCCGGACTCTGCCTGAGCCGGGCCGAAGACTACAAGCCGATCAAGGACCGCGAGTGCGCCAGCAGCCGAAACCCGATTCGCCCAAGCCCGTCGTGATGATTGTCGACGATCACACGCAGGTCCGCCGCGCGCTGCTGACGTGGCTGTCGGGCACCTTTTCCGGCGCGGAAATCATCACGGCGGAAACCGGCGAGGACGCAGTTGCACTCGCGGGCGAGCGCCGGATTCACGTCGCGTTGATGGACATCGAGCTCCCCGGAATCGACGGCATCGAAGCCACGCGCCGTATCAAGGCGATCGCGCCGCAGACGCGCGTCATCGTCCTCACCAATCATGCGGATCAGCCCTACCGGGACGCGGCCGAGGCGGCCGGCGCAAGCGCTTACGTGCTCAAGTACCGCATCGGCACCGAGCTCGAACCGATGCTCGCCCCGATGCTCGCCGAGGCCATTGACGATCGACGCTCCGGCATAAGCAACGCAGCGGGCGCCACGCAGGACAGCGCCCACGGCAGGGATGCGGCCAGCCTCGACGAAGCCGTCCGCCAAGCGGTGGGCCTGCGCTTGCGCGATCAAGACCTGGCGCAATTGGCCGCCTGGAAGCGCGAACGCGTGCGAGCGCTTGCGCTCTCCGGCGGGAATCGCTACGAGCAATTGCTTGCCGAGGACAGCGTTGGCGCGCGCAGGGAACGCGAACTGCTGTGCGAGCGATTCACCACCGGGGAAACCTATTTCTTCCGCGACCCAGGTCAATTCGCGCTGATACGGGAAAAGCTTCTGCCCGAGATCATCGAACGGCGCGCGCGACAGCGCTCGCTGCGCCTGTGGAGCGCGGGCTGCGCCGCGGGCGAGGAGGCGTATTCGCTGGCAATGCTGGTCGATGAGCTGGCACCGCAGCTCGCCGGCTGGAAGCTACAGATTCTGGGGACCGATATCAACTCGAAAGCCCTGGAAAAGGCTCGCGCCGGGGTATACGGCCAATGGTCCTTCCGCGCCCTGGACCCCGGACGCAAGCAGCGCTATTTCCGCGCCCGAGGCGACCGCTGGGAGATCGACCCCCGCCTGCGCAGGCTGGTGGGCTTCGCCGCCTCAGACCTGGTCCACGATGCTTTTCCCGATCCCGCCGTCGGACTGTCCGAATGCGATTTGATCCTGTGCCGCAACGTATTTATCTACCTCGATCCGGCTGCCATTGCCCGAATCACGGCGAAGTTTGCCAAGACCCTGGCCGAGGGCGGATATCTCATCGCCGGTCACAGCGAACTCTTCGGGCACAACATCGAGCCGCTGCGCACGCGGGTATTCGCGCAATCGGTGGTGTTGCAGAAAACGACCGAGCCGCCCGGCGCAACGGATGATCGGCTTACACCGGCGCAGTTGCCGGCTGGGGCTGCGCCGGCACCCCCGCCTTTGCCGCGACGGGTCCCGCTGCGGGCACCCCGCGTGCAGAAGGCCCCACAGGCAAACCCTCCATCCGCTCCTGCCGTCGGTTTCGATCAATTGCTGGAACAGGGCTGGCGGCATGCCAATCGAGGCATGCCTGATGCAGCGGACGAAGATTGCCGCAAGGCGATAGCGATCGCCGCGTTCGATCCCCGGCCCTATTACCTGCTGGCGCAACTCGCGCAGGAGCGAGGCGACACCGCGCAGGCCAAGACATTGTTGAAGAAAGTGATCTACCTCGACCCTTCGTTCGTCGCGGCCTACTTGGAGCTTGGCGCGCTGCACGAACAGGACGGCGAGGACGAGCGCGCGCGCAGGATGCGCCAGGCGGCGCGCAGGGAACTGGGGAAGCAGCCGGCGAACGCGGAGGTTGCGCCTTACGGCAAATCGACTGCGGGCGAGGTCCTCGCCTATATCGATCGTCTGCTCGACGGACCGGCCAAACAAGCGGCGCGGGGCGTCACTGGTACTGCTGTCCCGCACTAGGTCGGGGGAACCGATGGATCAGACCATCCTCATCTTCGGTCACGGCGGCGCACGTTACGCACTCGAGGCGACCGCAGTGCGCGAAGTCGTCTGGCTGCCCGAACTCTCGCCTATCGAAGAACTGCCGCCCTACGTAGCGGGGGTTTTCAATCTGCGCGGGCGCGTGGTGCCGGTGATGGATCTTGGGATGCGCTTTGGCCGCCCGCGCGAACGCTACCGATTGGGCGACCGCATCATCGTGCTCGAAAGTAATGAAGCTCGCGTGGGAATCGTGGTCAACGAACTGCACGATGTGCTGGCGTTGCCTGATTCGGCGATTGAGCCTGCGAGCAGCTACCAGGGCGCCGGTGGCGTCGCCCAGTTCGTTCGCGGCGAGGCGAAACTGGACGATAGTCTAGTGATGCTGCTCGACATCGACGCGCTGCTGCAAAGCGCGCCGGCACCCGAGCTGGTCCCGCTCGAAGCGATACCGGGGACCCCCGCATCGCACGAACAGCAGGGGTCGCCCGCCGAGCAGATCGACGCCGAAGAGGCGCGGATCCTGCGCGAGCGCTCGCGCGCCTTGGCGCGCGCGCCGGATTCGGAAGAACGTGCCGGCGCGGCGGCGTACGCGGTGGTGG
This sequence comes from Betaproteobacteria bacterium, assembly GCA_016210745.1. GTDB lineage: Bacteria > Pseudomonadota > Gammaproteobacteria > Burkholderiales > SG8-39 > JACQTO01. The sequence continues at coordinate 42,981 of JACQTO010000149.1, read as the reverse complement.
GGCTCAACGGCGAACTTTTCGGTCTGGGCGCCGATGTCGTGCGACGGTTCTCACACCTGCGCAACGTCGCGCCCATACCGTGTTCTCCTGCGCACATCGTCGGCAACATGAATCTGCGCGGCGACATCCTCACCCTGGCTGATATCCGACCGGTGCTCGGCATGCCGATCGACAGTGCGACGAGCGAGGTGGTCGTGGTGCACTCGGGTGAGCTGCTGGTGGGCATCCCCGTGAGCGAGGTTGCCGACGTCGTCTACCTCGCGGCATCAGACGTCAGCGCGCTGCCGGTGGCCTCTGATAGCGCGGGCAAAGACTACTGCCTGGGCGTTGCCACCGTCGAAGGCCGCGCGATCAGCGTTCTCGACGTGGAAAAGCTTCTCGCCGCACCTGAATTGCAGGTGACGCAGGAACTGCAGCGGGAGGCAACAATCCAGGTTGCCGCCAGTTTCAGTTGACGTGAACTCGATCGAGGGAGTGACCATGGCCTTCAAGCTGAACTTGAAAAAGCGAATCCTGCTCGGATACCTGGTGCCGCTAGCACTCATGGTAGGCGTCGCCGTGGCGGTGTACTGGAGTATCCAGACCCTGCAACGCATCTCTGATGCACTGGACGAATCCCATCGGGTCTCAGAATACCTGCGGGAGACTCATCTCAATCTCGTCGCGATGCAACGATCCACCCGAGGCTATGTAATCCTCAAGAACGACATCTCGCGCGAGGCGTTCATTGCTGCCCGTTCTCAGTACCAAGAACGGTTGCGAGCCCTCGTCGCGGAAATAAAGGATCCAAAGCAGCAGGAAAATGTGCGCCGCCTCGCCGCCCTTGCCAAGCGTGTGGAAGCCGAAGAGCAGGAGTTCTTCGATTTGGTCGATGGCGGCAAGGCGGCCAAAGCCCTGGATCGCTTCCGCACGGGAAAATTCCTGGAGCTGTCCAGAGAAGTTGAGGCGTTGGCGGCGGAGATGAAAAAGCGGGAGCGCGAGATCGTGCAGGCGAGAGCCCAGGAACAAGACAGCGCAACGGCCCAGCTGATGTCGGTAGCCGTCGGGGCGACCGCGCTTGCATTGCTTCTCGCAGTGGTTCTCGGTCTGTGGATCGCTACACGCATCAGCAAGGCAGTCAGCGAAGCGATCGCCGGCATGAGCACTTCATCCACCGAAATCGCCGCGACCGTCGAGGAGCACGAACGCACCGTGACCCAGCAGGCGGCGGCGGTAAGTGAGACGACGACGACGGTGGAAGAACTGGGAGCCTCGGCACGCCAGACCGAGGCCCAAGCCGAGTCGGCCGCTGCCTCGGCCAAACAGGCGCTCGAGGCGGCGCGCGAGGGAACGGCTCTGGCCGATCAGGTCTCTCGGAGCATGGCGGAGATGAAACACAAGGTGGGGTCGGTCGCCGAGCAGATCCTGCGCCTGTCGGAGCAAGCCGGCCAGATCGGCGGTATCGCCCGAGTGGTGGGAGAACTCGCGAGCGAGACCAACATGCTGGCGCTCAACGCCGCGGTGGAGGCCGCTCGCGCCGGCGAGCACGGCAAGGGATTCGCGGTGGTCGCCTCGGAAGTGCGCAAGCTCTCCAACCAGAGCAAACAATCGGCCGAGCGCGCCAATGCGCTGGTGGCGGAAATCCAAAAGGCGACCAATTCGGCGGTGATGGTGACCGAGGAAGGCACCCGCACGGCCGAGGAAGTGGCGGCGATGACACAAAAAACAGTGGAAGCGTTCGACTCGATCGCCGCGGCCGCGAACAGCGTTTCGGAGAATGCGCAGCGCGCGCTCCTGAACAGCAGGCAGCAGGCCAGCGCCCTCGGCCAGGTGACCGACGCGATGAAGAGCCTTTCGGCGGGCTCCGGGCAGATGGCTGCCGGCACCGAGCAGACCAGGGTCGGGGTGCAGAAGCTGAACGGCATCGCGCTCGACTTGAAGGCGATGGTCTAACACGCGCGCGACGGGATATTCGGACGGAGAGGACATGATCGAGGACAAGACGCTGCGCGATCTGTTCAGGACCGAGGCCGAGGAGCATCTCCAGCATCTCGACGACGCGCTGCTCGGCCTGGAGAAGAAGCCGGGTGACCAGACGTTGGTGGAAGAAGCGTTTCGCAATGCGCACAGCCTGAAAGGCGCGGCGCGCATGCTGGGCTTGCACGGCATCCAGGCGATTGCGCACCGGCTCGAGGACGGCCTGAACGCAGCGCGGCGCGGGGCGCAGGCGCTGAATCCGGAACTGATCGGACGCATGTCGAGCGGGTTGGGCGAGGTTCGCGCGCGGGTGAAGGAGGCTGTCGGCGACGGAACCTCGGACGATATTCACACCGGGGAAGCAACGGCGATCGCGCCGGGATCGGCGAAGGTGGTTGCCGAAGATTCCGCCGCAAGGCCAAGTGCCTTCACGCAGGACGCGGGGACCGAACCGCCGCAATCGAGTCCGGCGCCATCGGCGCCATTCCGTATCGAATCGGTGCGCGTGGAGCCGAAAAAGCTCGATGCGCTGATGACGCAAGCCGGGGAGCTCACCGTCACCAAGACCCGCGCGGCACGCCGGCTCGCCGATATCGATGCGCTGATCGACTTCTGCGAGGAATGGGAGCGGGAGGAAGGCGCACGCCAAGCGCGCCTTGGATCGGGGATACGCCGGGGAGAGACCCGCAGGCAAGACGCGCCCAGGCCGAGCCCGGCCTTGCTCGAGCGCCTGGGGCGCGTGAAGGGGCAACTGGGCCAATTGCGCGCCGGCTGCGGCGAAGACAGCGCGCGCCTGGAGGCCATCGCCGGCGAGCTGGAGAGCGGTATTCGGCTCATCCGGCTGCTGCCGCTATCGACCGTGTTCAGGCTGTTTCCACGCATGGTGCACGATATTGCGCAGGAACACGGCAAGGAGGTCGAACTGGTGCTCGAGGGCGAGGATACGAACGCGGACAAGCGCATCCTCGAAGAGATGAAGGACCCCTTGATGCACATGCTGCGCAACGCCGTCCACCACGGCATCGAAGCCCCCGAGGTGCGCGAGCAAATGGGCAAACCGCGAATCGGCCAGGTGCGGATCACAGCAAGTCAGACCGCAAACAGCGTTCTGATCGACTTGAGCGACGATGGGCGCGGCCTGGACACGGGGGCGATCGGGCGCGCCGCCGTAAAGCGAGGATTGGCGAGCGAAGAAACCCTTGCCGCCATGGCCCCCGCGCAAATTCATTCGCTGATATTCGCCTCGGGTCTCTCGACGGCAGGTTTCGTGACCAACGTCTCGGGGCGCGGCGTCGGGCTCGACGTGGTGCGCGCGAACGTCGAGCGCCTGAAAGGCTCGATCCAGGTCGATTCCTCGCCCGGCCGCGGAATGAGCATCCGCATACGGCTGCCGGTCACTCTGGCCACCGTGCGGGTGTTGATCGTCCAGGCCAACGGCCATCCCTACGGCTTGCCGGCCGAATCGGTGCTCGGTTCGAGAATGGTCGCTTCCAAAGACATCTTCACCGTCGAGGGCAGGCAGACGGTCTCGCTGGGCGGCCGGCCGGTTTCGATCGCCGGACTGGCGGAACTCCTGGAGCTGCCGCGGGCGATGCAGCCCGCCAAGGAGCGCGACGCGCAGGACGCTTCTCCATGCGTGCTGCTGTCGCTGGAGGACGAGATCTTCGGCGTTCTCGTCGACGAGCTGCTCGACGAGCAGGAGGTCATCCTCAAACCGCAAAGCGCTCTGCTGCGGCGCGTGCGCAACGTCGCCGGCGCGACCATTCTCGACAGCGGCGAGATCTGCATGGTTGTAAATATTCAGGACCTGCTTGCCTCGATGCGCACTCATGCGGCTGCAGCCGCGCCGCCGAAGGAAACCGAGGCGCTCGCGCAAAAGAAACTGGTGCTGCTCGTCGAGGACAGCATCACCACCCGCACGCAGGAGGCGCGCATACTCGAGGCCGCCGGCTACGACGTGGTGACGGCCGCCGACGGCCTGGAGGCTTACAACAAACTTGCCACGCGGCCCTTCGACGCCGTGGTCACCGACATCACCATGCCGAACATGGACGGGCTCGCTCTCGCGCAAAAGATCCGCGGCGAAGCCAAATACGCCGAGCTGCCGATTATCCTGGTGACCGCGCTTGCCTCCGATGAGGACAAGAGGCGCGGACTGGACGCGGGGGCGAATGCCTACATCACCAAGCCCGAGTTCGATCAGCAGATGCTGCTCGACTGCCTCGAAAGGTTGATCTGATGAACTCGCAGTTGCAAAACGGCAGCGGACGCAAAATACGCCTCCTGCTCGTCGACGACTCGCCGCTGTCGATCGAGATCATCCGTAGAATGCTCGCAACCTCGCCGGAAATAGAAATCGTCGGCGCAGCCGGAAACGGCCGGGAAGCGCTGGAGCTGATACCCAAGATTCTGCCCGATGTCATCGTTACCGACCTGCATATGCCGACCATGGACGGCTTGGCGATGACGCGGGAAGTGATGGCGCGGCATCCCCTTCCCATCCTGGTGCTGAGCGTCTCGGTGCAGGCGGATCAAACGCACAATATCTTCCGCATTCTAGAGGCCGGAGCGCTCGATATTCTGGCCAAACCGCGCGGAGGACTCGCAGCCGACTTCGGCATCACGGCGCACGATCTCATCCAGAAGATCAGGATCCTCGCCGGGGTCAAGGTCATCCGCAGGCATCGGCCCGCGCTCGAGCCGATCGCCGAGAAACCGGCGTCGCCGTTACCTGGCTTTACCGGAACGCGGCCGCGAATCATCGGCATCGGCGCCTCCACTGGCGGGCCGCAGGCGCTGCAGAAGCTGCTCGGGGGTCTGCCGGCCGACTTTGCGCTGCCGATCCTGTGCGTACAGCACATCGCCCATGGATTCCTACAGGGACTGGTGCAATGGCTGGCAGGCGGTTGCCGAATCGCGGTCCGCATCGCCGAGCAGGGTGCGTTGCCGCTTTCGGGCGTCGCCTATTTTCCACCCGACGACCGGCATCTCGAAATCGACGATTCGGGAAGGTTCCGCTGTTCAGCCTCGGTTCCCCTGGCCGGACACCGCCCATCGGTCGATATTGCTCTGAGTTCACTTGCGCGCTATCACCGCGATAGCGCGGCCGGCGTCCTGCTCACCGGCATGGGGCAAGACGGGGCGCAGGGGATGCAGGACATCGCCCGCGCCGGGGGCCTCACCATCGCCCAGGACGAGGAGACGAGCGTGGTCTTCGGCATGCCCAGGCGCGCCATCGAATTGGGCGCGGCGAGGCTTGTACTACCGATCGAACAAATCGCACCGGCCTTGATCGAGGCGGCGAGCAGCGCCGATTGCAATGGAGTGACACGATCATGATTGCAGGAAACGAGAAAGGAACGTCGCGGGGCGCGCCCGCGGCGACCATCCTCATCGTCGAGGACAGCCCGGTCCAGGTCGAGCTGCTGCGCCGCACCCTCGAGCAAGCAGGCTATCAGGTAATCGCGGCAACTAATGGCGCCGAGGGTCTCTCCTTGGCCAGGGCGCACCGCCCCGACGTCGTAATAAGCGACATCAACATGCCGCTGATGGACGGCTATCGGATGTGCGAAGCCATTCGCGACGAGCCGATGCTGAAAGCCACGCCGGTGATTCTGCTGACGATGCTCTCCGATCCCGAAGACGTGATCCGAGGTTTGAAAGCGGGTGCCGATGCCTACCTGACCAAACCCTACAACATTCCTTCGCTCATTTCGCGCATCGAATCGCTGCTCGCGCATCCGCCGGTGCCGCCGCCGGGGCAGGAACGCAGAAAAGTGAGCATCCGCCTGGCCGGGCACACCCACACGGTGGACGCGCATGGACCGCGGATCCTCAGTCTGCTGGTCTCCACCTATGAGAATGCGGTGCTGCAGAACCGAGAACTGGCCGCAACGCAGCAGGCCCTCGAAGACCTCAACCAACATCTGGAACAAAGGGTGCTGGAGCAAACCGCTGCCCTGCGGCAGAGCGAGCAGCGGTTCCGCTCGCTGATCGAAAATGCATCGGACTTGGTGACGGTCATCGATACGCACGGCGCGATCGCCTACGCCAGCCCCTCGATCAAGCGGCTCGCGGGATATGAGGCCGACGAGGTACGGGGCCGTAGCTTTCTGGAATTCGTGCATCCGGTCGACCTGCCGGCGGCGGCGGCAGTGCTTGAGCAAGCCCTGGGCGATCCCGGCGTTCTTCACCCGTCTGAGTTCCGCACCCGACACAAGGACGGCCATACGGTGACGCTGGAGTCGATCGCAAGGAACGCGATCGCCGATCCGGCCACGCAAGGGATCGTCGTCAACTCGCGCGATATTTCCGAACGCAAGCGCGCCGAAACCGACCTGCGCCGGCTCAACCGGGCGCTGACAACCATCAACGCCTGCAACGAGGCATTGATACGATCCTCCGGCGAGGCCCAACTGCTCGATGAAGTGTGCGCGCTCCTGGTGACGCAGGGCGGCTTCAGCCGTGCCTGGGTAGCCGAATTTTCAGACGAGGGTCCGCCGTTTCGCCGGCTGGCGCAGGCGGGGACAGATGACGGCTTCCAAGCGGCCGTCGACGCAAGCATCGACAGGTCGGCCGAGGGCGGGGCACCGCTCGCCGATACTGCCCGGCGTACGGGGAAACCTGTCGTCTGCAACGACATCGCCACCGATCCCGCCTTTCCGCGTTGGCGCGCGGAAGCGCTCAAGCGCGGTTTTGCTTCCAATATCGCTCTGCCGCTGATGACCAATGGAACCGCTTTTGGCATTTTAAGCATTTACGCCAATGAAATTGGCGTATTCGACGATAACGAGGTCAAGCTATTGGTCGAACTCGCCGGCGATCTGGCCTACGGCATCGTTGCCCGGCGCACCCGCGTCGAGCGCGATGAGGCATGGCGCGAGCGGGAGTTGCACCAGGAGCGGCTGCGCAAGAGCCTGGAAGATTCCGTCGAAGTAGTGGCGGCCACGATCGAGGCGCGCGATCCCTACACCGCCGGCCACCAGCGCCGCGTCGCCGATCTTGCCGTCGCCATCGCGCAAGTGCTGGGGCTGGAGGCCGAACAGATTGCGGGCCTTCGCCTCGGCGGCATCGTGCATGACCTGGGCAAGATTCACGTCCCCGCCGAAATTCTCAGCAAACCGGGGAAACTCACCAATGTCGAGTTCGATTTGATCAGGCAGCATCCGGCAGCCGGGTTCGAAATCCTCAAAGGGATCGAATTTCCCTGGCCGATCGCGCAGATCGTGCTGCAGCACCACGAGCGTCTGGACGGCTCAGGCTATCCGCAGGGGCTGAAGGGCGATCAGATCGTGCTCGAGGCGAAGATTCTCGCCGTAGCCGACGTTGTCGAAGCGATGGCCTCGCACCGTCCCTATCGCCCGGGCACGGGCATCGATAAGGCCATCGACGAGATCAGCGCCGGTCGCGGCAAGCACTTCGAACCGACGATAGTCGACGCCTGCGTGAAGCTGTTCAAAGAGAAGGGGTACGAGCTGTCACGCTGACGTTCGTCGGGCATTTCCTTACAGCGATTGCAGGGTTCTCCCGCTATTTGCCGCGGACGATCGATCGCATGATGCGCGGTCCGGGCGGTCTGCGACTGCGCGACGCGTGGAAGATGCGCCGCTTTCATTTGCGCCCCGCGCAGATCAGGGCTTTGGTCGCACCGCGCCGAGTCCATAAGCGTTTAATAACAATCGATTTGCTGGTCCAGCATTCGAAACTGGAAGACAATATGACCCATGCATATATCCCCGTTGCATGCAGCTGCACTTGAAGGATTGAATCGGTGTCTGTTGTAAGGCTTCTGCTGCTTGAAGACAGTGAGGACGATGCGCTGCTCGTGGAGGGCGCTCTGGCCGGGCACGCCCCGGGTGAGTACGCGCTCGTTCGGGGCAAGCGGCTCGCCGAGGCGCTCTCGCGCATCGACGCGGATCACTTCGACGCTGTACTGAGCGATCTCGACCTGCCCGACAGCCGCGGGCTCGCCACAGTGCGCTCGCTTGCCGAGCGCAATCCCGCACTTCCTCTGGTGGTGCTAACTGGATTCGACGACGAGAACCTCGGGCGCGAGGCGATCCGGCAAGGCGCGCAGGATTATCTCGTCAAGGGGGAATCCAGCGGGGCAATGATCGCGCGCACCCTGCGTTACGCGATCGAGCGAAAGCGCATGGAGGGTCACCTGCGCACGGCAAACGAGACGCTCGAGCGACGCGTTGCCGAGCGCACCGAGGCGCTCGAAGCCGCCGTCAGGAAATTGAGCGCGAGCGAGGCGCGCTTTCGCGAACTGACCGAGCTCGCCTCGGACTGGTACTGGGAGCAGGACGAACACCTGCGGTTTACCTGGTTTTCCAGGGAGTTCTTCGACAAGGCGAGCATGCCAACTGGCGATCTGATCGGCAAGACGCGCTGGGAGATACCCAACACGGACGTCACCGGAGGGCAATGGGCCGAATACCGGCGCCAACTCGAAGCGCACCTGCCTTTCCGCAATTTCGAGTTCAAGACCACCAATCGGGAAGGGAAACCACGCTACGTGAGCACCAGCGGTTTGCCCGTATTCGATGAGAACCGGCGGTTTCGCGGTTACCGCGGCGTCGGGCAGGACATCACCCTGCGCAAACTCGCCGAGGTGGCGCTGGCGCGGCAGAAAGATCTCTACGAAGTGCTTTCACAGACCAACAAGACCATCGTCCGCTGCACCAGCAGGGACGAGTTGTTCCCGGCGGTGTGCCGCATCGCGGTGGAGCACGGAAAATTCATTTTCGCCTGGATCGGTTTGATCGACAAGGACGATCAACGGCTGAAGCCGATGGCCAGGTATGGGTCGGATGCCGGCTATATCGATCAGTTGGACAATACGGGAGACGTCAGCGGCGCCTCGAGGCGCGGACTGACCGGGCGCACGCTCGCTTCGGGCAAGCACGTGGTCAGCAACGACTTCCTCACTGACCCCGCCATGGCCCCGTGGCATGACTTGGCGCGGCGTGTCGGCGTGCGCGCCGCGGCCAAGTTTCCGATTCGCCAGGGCAACGCGGTGATCGGCGCTATCAACTTTTACTCCGACGAGCCCGGCTATTTCACCGATGATCTGATTGCCACGCTCGAGGAGATGGCAACCGATATCTCATTCGCGCTCGACAACCTCGTTCGCGAAGAGGACTTGCGCCGGCTCAATCGCGCCTTGGGGGCGATCAACGCCTGCAACGAAGCGTTGATACGCTCCTCCGACGAAACCCAATTGCTCAATGAGGTATGCACGTTGTTGGTAACGGAGGGCGGCTTCAGCCGTGCTTGGGTGGCCGAATTTGCGCGCGAAGGCCAATCGTTCCACACGCTGGCACAGGCGGGCACCGATTACGGCTACGTGCAAACCGTTAGCGCAAACATCGATAGGTCGGCGGAGGGCGGCGCACCCCTCGCCGATAGGGTCCGGCGAACCGGAGGACCAGTGGTCTGCAACGATATCGCCACCGATCCGGCATTTCCCCGCTGGCGCGAGGAAGCGCTCAAGCGCGGTTTCGCCGCTAATGCCGTTTTGCCCTTGCTGGCCAACGGAACCACCTTTGGCGTCTTGAGCATCTACGCCCATGAAACCGGCGTGTTCGATGAACACGAGGTCAGACTGCTGGTCGAGCTGGCCAACGATCTGGCCTACGGCATCCTGGCTCGGCGCACCCGCGCCGAGCGCGACCAGGCGTTGCAAGACCGCCAAATGCACCAGGATCGCTTGCGCAAGAGCCTCGAGGAATCGGTCGAGGTTGTGGCCGCGACTGTCGAGGCGCGCGATCCCTACACCGCCGGCCACCAGCACCGCGTCGCCGATCTTGCGGTCGCCATTGCAAAACTGCTGGGGCTCGAAGAGGAGCAACTCGCCGGCATTCGCCTGGGCGCCATCGTGCACGACCTGGGCAAGATTCATATTCCAGCGGAGATCCTGAGCAAGCCGGGACGGCTATCGAAGCTCGAATTCGAATTGATCAAGGCGCATCCCCAATCGGGCTACGACATTCTGAAGGGAATCGAATTCCCGTGGCCGATTGCGCAAATTGTGCTGCAGCACCACGAGCGTCTGGACGGCTCGGGCTATCCCCAAGGGCTGAAAGGCGATGCGATCATTTTCGAGGCGAAAATTCTCGCGGTGGCCGACGTGGTCGAAGCGATGGCTTCGCACCGGCCCTATCGGCCGGGCCTGGGCATTGACCAGGCCATCGAGGAGATCGGCGCCGGGCGCGGCAGCCGCTACGATCCCGCCGTTGTGGACGCATGTGTGAAGCTTTTCACGGAAATGGGCTACGAGCTTGCCCGCTAGACGGGCCGGATACTCCTTATTGCGGTGACGCAGGTGGCCGAGATCTGTACCATTCGGCAGGATGAAGCTGGACGCGGAGCAGACCGGCATCGACGCAAGCGTGCGCTGGTGGAACAGTATTCCCGCCAAGCTCGTATCCGGCCTGCTGTTGCTCACACTGGTTGCGGGGGCCACCGTTTGGTCTGTCGTCGCCAAGCAGCAGGAGAACCTGTTCCTGGAGCAGCGTATCCACGAGGCAGGGATAACGAGTTCCATCATTTCCCGGGATTTTGCCGAACCAATGCTGGGCGGCGCGGGAACGGCCGTGTGGTCGGCGTTGACCGCCGAGGCCGCCGAAATCGTACACAAGAACCTCGCCATACGGGTGTTCGTGTTCTTAAGAGACGGCAGGATCATGGCCGCCTCCGACAAGGGCGCCATAGGCTCGCGGATCGAGGTCAAAGGCAATCCGGAGTGTCCGGCCTGCGACAGCACACGCGCCGGGGATTTTCCCGCCTCCGCCGCCGTAACTCTTCCAAGCGGAGCACCGGGGCTGCGCGTGATCAGTCCCATCCCGGTCACCGACGTGTGCAGGTTCTGTCATCAGAAGGACGACGAAGCACGCAGCTACGTTGCCGTTGATTTCGACCTGACGCCGCTTGCGCGCGCCAGAACCGAGCGCCAGCGAAGCATATTGATCATGGGGCTCGGTTCCTCCGTGATCCTCGTGGTACTGGTCACGCTACTGTTCCGGCGGCTGGTGATGCGTCCGGTCGAGGCGCTGATGGAATCGATGACCCGCGTTGCTGCCGGGCATTTATCGGCTCGCACCAAGATTCTGGGCAAGGATGAACTCGCGCTGCTCGGGCGCCATTTCAATCACATGGCCGAGCGTATCGAGGACCAGGTGGACCGGATCGAGACGGCCCATACCGAATCGGAACTGCTCTACAGGCTGGTGGTCGAGGCCTCCAAGAGCCTGGAGACAAGCGAAGTGGCCACCGGCGTGGCCCGCGTAATCATGGAGCGGCTTTCGCCGCGCCGCGTGACGTTTTTCCTCGAGTGCGCCGACGGGGGCTGGATCTGCGCCACACGCACCATGGTCGGTGGCGGATCGGTGGAATATGGAGAGGGCTTTTTCGAAGCCGAGATCGCCTTGGACTCCGGACGCTTCCGGAAGCTGCTGCAAGGCGTTCCGCGGCAGCTCGTGGAAGAAGCGTGCCGCGTTCAGGCTCTGCGCGATCTCCGTGAAGACTCCGAGCTGACGGTCATGTTGCCGGTGGTTTCCGAGTCGCGGCTGCTGGGACTGCTTGCCTGCATCGGGATCCCGGCAAGCGTCCGCGTCGATGATGCCCTGCTCAACAATCTGGGCGCGCACCTGAATCTTGCGGCGGTCAATTCGCGCAATTACACCGGCGCCATCACCGATTCGCTCACCGGACTCAAGAACAAGCGCTATGGCATGGTTCGCCTGGAGGAGGCCCTATCGTTTGCGCGCAGGCACCGCTCGCGCGTCGGACTCGCGCTATGCGATGTCGACCATTTCAAGCAAATCAACGACACCTACGGACATCTCGCCGGCGATGCCGTACTCAAAGAAATAAGCCGTCGGATCGCCTCCTGCATGCGCAAGTCGGATCTCGTCGCGCGTTACGGCGGTGAGGAGTTCCTGCTGATCCTTCCCGAAGCCCCGCTGGATTCGCTTGCGGCGATCGGCGAGAAGGTGCGGCTTGCGATCGAGGAAGCGCCCATGGGCTTGGGCCCTTGCGCCGGTACGGTCTCGGTCACTCTGAGCGTGGGAATCGCCGCCTTTCGAGCGGACTCCGACAGCGGCGAAATCTTGATGGCGCGCGCCGACGCTGCGCTCTACCGCGCCAAGAAGAGCGGGCGAAACCGCGTCGTGATCGACGCGACCTAATGAGCCGAGGTCAAGATCGCCGAAAACCTGCCGAAACTGGTGGGGGAGGAGGGACTGCTGCAACAAATCTTCACCAATCTGCTGGACAATGCGCTTGTCCACCGGCGCAAGAACGTGTTCGCGCCGGTGCTGAAGCGTATTCCGGCGGTCTTTCTCAGCTCCTCGAGTCACGAACGCGATGTCGCCATGGCCTGTGACATCGTCGCCAGCTATCTGATGAAGCTGGTTTCGTTCAATGGCCTGATTGAAATCGTGACGAGGATAGAGGACTACTGGCTGGGTTTCAACGTGAGCCCGCCCGGGCTGCAGGAACTTCCATGATTCGCGTTCTACACATCGAAGACGATCGCTTCGACCAGGAGCTGGTGCGCAACGCCCTGGAAGAAGAGCCAGGCGTTTTTTCAGTGACGGTAGTTTCCGGCCTCGAAGAGCTTCGCCGGCTGCTGGAGAACCCGCTTTTCGACTGCATCGTCTCCGACATCCATCTGGGCAGTTTCGACGGCCTGCAGGTGCTCTCGATCGCGCGCGAGCGCGCGCCCCACATCCCGCTGATTTTTCTCACCGGAACCGGCTCCGAGGAAATCGCGGTGGAAGCAATGAAGGGCGGCGCGGCCGACTACATCATCAAGACGAGCTCCCGCATCATCAGGCTTCCGTTCGCCATCCGTCTGGCGATCGAACGCGCCAAGAGCGACCTCGACCGCAGACGCGCCGAGGAGGCGCTGCGCTTTAGCGAAGAGCGTTTTCGCCTGCTGATCGAAAAGTCATCGACCGGGATGTACGTGACGCGCGACGGCCGCTTTGTCTACGCCAATCCGCGCCTGGAGGCGTTGCTCGGTTACGAGTCCGGCGAGCTCATGGGCCGATTGGCGAACGACCTGGTGGTTCCCGAAGACCTCCCGGTCATGAAAGCCGCGCGGGAGAAACTGCGCTCCGGAGAGTCATCGGTCAATTACGCCGTGCGGGTGAAGCGCCGGGACGGCGGCGTTATCCTTCTGGGTGTACAAGGACTGCTGGCGGAATTCGAAGGCACGCTTGCCACCATCGGCATGGCGCAGGACATCACCGAGCGCAAACGCGCGCAAGAACAAATCGCCTCCTACCTGAGGCAATTGGAAACGTCGATGCGCGGCACGCTGCGGGCCGTTGCCAACATGGTCGAACTGCGCGACCCCTATACCGCCGGTCATCAACGGCGCGTCGGAGCGATGGCCTCGGTCATCGCCAAGGAAATGGGCATGCCGGAGGACAAGTGCCAGGAACTCGAGCTCACAAGCCTGGTGCACGATGTGGGCAAAATCGCGGTACCGGCGGAGATCCTCTCTAAACCCGGCGCGCTGAGCGAGATCGAACGGGAGATCATCAAAACCCACGCCGAGGCGGGCTACGAGATCTTGAAGGAGGTCGAATTTGCCTGGCCGCTGGCGACGATCATTCGCCAGCATCATGAGCGACTGGACGGCAGCGGCTATCCCCGGGGACTGCGGGACGGGCAGATTCACGTCGGGGCGCAAATCATCGCGGTGGCCGACGTATTGGAAGCGATTGCGTCTCACCGTCCCTATCGTCCCAGCCTCGGCATCGACAGGGCGCTTGAAGAGATTCAATCCGGCCGCGGCATCCTCTATGGCGCCGACGTCGTGGACAGCGCCTTGCGGCTGTTTCGGGAGAAGGGCTATCGGCCGCCGGATTAGCAGCAGGATTTAGTCTTCGTGCAAGTTTACCGTTTACAAATTTGGCGAAGATTGGGTTTCCAAATTCGTCTCCCCCTTTCCGTGCAGTTGCAAGCAACTGCACGGAAAGGGGGAGATTGATAAACGGCAAAACCAACTTCGATGGTTCCGGCTCGTCCGGTTTTGGCTCAAAAGCTTTGGGCTTGGCGCAGGGTGGCTAGAAAACGATCGGCGTCCTGGTATCCGATCACGCGCAGGCCTTCGATTTCACGCCCGGATTTGTCGAAGAAGATGATCCCGGGAGGACCGAACAGGCGAAAGCGCTTGAGCAGCGCCTTGTGCTCGGCGCTGTTGGCGGTGACGTCGGCCTGCAGCAACAGCATGTCGGCGAATTTTGCCCGTACCCGCGGATCGCTGAAGGTGTAGCGCTCCATCTCTTTGCAGGAAACGCACCAGTCGGCATAGAAATCAAGCAGCGCCGGCTTGCCCGCCGAGGCGAGGCGTGCGTCGAGTTCGGCCGACGTGGATACGCGCTCAAACGGCGTGGGCGATTCAGGCGCAGACCCGGAAGCCGCCGCGCGCAGCCCGGCCAGCGGCTGCAGCGGATCGCGGCTGCCCGCGAGCGCACCGATCACGAGCGCGACGCCGGCCACCAGCGCAATCAGGCCGAAGCCTTTCCACAAGCGCGCATAGCCCGAGGCGTCATGCGCCAGAGGATCAAGAGCGCGCAGGAACACCCCCGACACGATGAACAGCGCCGCCCACAACAGCATGACCAGAGCCGCAGGAATCACCGGTGAAATGATCCAGATCGCCACGCCCAGCAACAGCACACCGAAAAAATTCTTCACCGCGCCCATCCATGCGCCCGATTTCGGCAGCAGCGCGCCTTCGGACACACCCACGGCCACCAGCGGCAGTCCCATGCCGAGCGCCATGACGAACAGCGCCGAGCCGCCGAGCACCACGTCACGCGTCTGGCCGATGTAGAGCAGGGCGCCGGCGAGCGGCGCCGCGACGCACGGACTCATGATCAGCGCGGAGAGAACTCCCATCGCAGCAACCGAGGCGATGCGACCGCCCTGGAGCTTGTGGTGCACGCGCGAGAGCCGGTGGTGCATAAATCCGGGCAGCTGTATGTCGTGGAAGCCGAACATCGACAGCGCGAGCCAGACGAACAGCGCCGCGAACACGGTCAGCACCCACGGATTCTGCAGCGCCGCGGCGAGCATCGCGCCGGAATAGGCGGCTGCAACACCGGCCAGCGCGTAGGTCACGGCCATTCCCGCCACATAAGCGAGCGACAGAATCAGCGCGCGCAGCTTGTTGATATCCCTGCCTTCGCCGGCGATGATTCCCGACAGAATCGGCACCATGGGCAGCATGCAGGGCGTAAATGCGAGCAGGATTCCGAAGCCGAAGAAGGTGGCGAGCACAACCCAGAAACTGGCCGACTCGAACATCGCCTTGATGTCGGTGTCGCTTGCAAAGATCGAGAAGCCCGGCGACGAATCCACCGAGGGCGACCTGCTCGTCATGAACGGCGCCGGTGACGCCCCTGGGGAGGAACTCGAATCGGCGCCCGCGAGGCTGATTTCGACATACTGATCCTGCGGCACATAGCACACGCCGGTGTCGGAACAACCCTGCGAGGTCGCTTTCAGCTTGATGCTCTGGGCGCCCCCCGCGTCATCGAGGGGCACCCGGATGCGCAGGTCCTTGCGATATGTCTCGGTGCGGCCGAAGAACGGGTCGTCTTTGACTTCTCCCGGCGGGAATTGGGGCGGCCCGAGCTTTACCCCGGCCGGCTCGGCGGCGAAGCGGAATCTCTCCCGGTACATGTAGTAGCCGTCGGCGATGCGGTAGCGAACCTCCAGCGTCGCCGCATCCAATGCCCGCGCCGAGATGCGAAACGCCTTGTCCGGCTCGAGCAGGTTGTCGGGCCCTGCCGCGCACGCCGTAGCCGATCCAGCCAACAGCGCGATCAACGCGACCAATGTTGCAAACGAGCGCATGGGATAACCTATTGTTTTGGGGGTCGGGTCTCGGCGGCCACCCACTCGAGGTAGCCCGGGAAACCCGCCGCCAATGGGACAGCGATAATCTCGGGTAGTTCATAGGGGTGCGCGACCCGGATGGCAAGTTCCAGCGCCGAGTAGCGCTCCGAGGTGGTTTTGATCAGCATCGGGTGCTCCTCGGCGCTCTCGAGCGCGCCTTTCCAGCGGTACACCGACCGGCACGGGGCGAGTATATTGACGCAGGCCGCCAGATGTTCGCCGACGAGGCTTGCGGCCAGCTTTTCCGCCGTCTCGCGGTCGGGGACGTTGGTCAAAACAAGCAGTGCATCGGTCATGACATTCCCTTAGGTTCTTAATCTCCCGTGCCGACGCGCCGCGGCACGCCTTCGAACACAGTCGGGTAACGCAATTGCAGTCCTAGTTCTTCTTTCATGCGCCCGTTCAGGAGCCGCCTCGATTCGTTCATGAACGACAGCAGTCCGGGCGGAATGAGTTTCTGCGCCTCTGCGCGCGATACCCGCGCCGCCCGCGGCAGCCCGCAGCGATCGGCGACCAGGTCGAACCAGTCTCCCATTTTCATCTCGCCGTCGTCGGAGGCGTTGTAGGCGCCGGGTGCACCGCGCTCCAGCGCCTCGCTCACAATGGCCGCGAAATCGTCGGCATGGATGTGGTTGGTGTAGCTGTCCTCCGCAGCCCTCAGCACCGGCGTTCCCCGCCGCAGCAACTCCAGCGGCAGGCGCTCGGCGGCGTAAATTCCCGGCGCGCGCAATACGAGGACCGGGAGGCCGTGTTTTCGCCCCCATTCGCGAAGCACGGTCTCCGCATCGACGCGCCGGATTGCGCGCTCGGTCTGCGGGTTCGTCGCCCGCGATTCGTCGATCCGCTCGCCGGCGCAGTCGCCGTAGACGCCGCTGGTGCTCACGTACACAATCCGCTGTGGTAGCATGGCGCCCGCTCCGAGCGAGGCCACCAGGTTTCGGGTGCGCTGGTCGCGCGCACCGCTTTCACCCGGCGGTGCGAGATGCGCGACCAAATCGGCACTCGAGGCAAGCGCGGCAAGCGTTTCGGGGCGGTCGAGGTCGCCGCGGATTACCTGCACGCCGGCCGAAGCGAGTTTGGCATCGGGGGCACGCAGCAAAGCCGAGACGCGGTAGCGCGCGAGCCATGTTGGCAGGGCACGCCGGGCCACGTCGCCGCATCCAATGACGAGAAGCCGTTTCATACCCGAATTGTAAACGCTCGCGCAGCGCCTATGGGCTACCAGATCAGCATCCGCAATACCGGGCACCAATTCGAAGCCGAAGCGGGCGAAACCATCCTCGCGGCGGGCCTGCGCGCGGGGCTGGCGCTGCCGCATGCCTGCCGCGACGGCGCCTGTGGCAGCTGCAAGGGGAAGATCATCGAGGGCACCGCCGACCTCGGAACCTACTCCGAGTCGGCCCTGTCCGCCCCGGAGCGCCAATCGGGGCTGGCGCTCTTCTGCCAGGCCATAGCACTATCCGATCTCGTCATCGAGGCGCGTGAGGTACGCGCGGTCGGTGATATTCCGCTGCGATTGCTGCCCACGCGGGTGCAGGCTATCGAGCGACCCACCGATGATGTCGCGATCGTCTACCTGAAGCTGCCGGCCACCGAACGATTGCAGTTTCTCCCCGGGCAGTATCTGGACATCTTGCTCAAGGACGGGCAGCGACGCGGCTTTTCCATGGCGAATACGCCCGCGGAGGAAGCGCTCGAGCTCCATGTCCGCCGCGTTCCCGGGGGCGCGTTCACCGAGCACGTGTTCAGCAAGCTGAAGGTGCGAGACATCCTGCGCATCGAGGGCCCCCACGGCACGTTCTTCCTGCGCGAAGACAGCAGCAAACCGATCGTCTTCGTCGCCGGCGGCACCGGTTTCGCGCCGATCAAGTCCATCATCGAAGACGCGTTCACCAAGGGTATCGCGCGTTCGATGACGCTCTACTGGGGCGCTCGCCGCCCACGCGATCTATACCGGTCCGAACTGCCCATCCAGTGGACGAGCGAGCACGCGAACTTCAGCTACGTTCCCGTGATCTCCGAGGCGCTGGCCGAGGATGACTGGAAGGGCCGCACGGGCCTGGTGCACCGCGCCGTCATGGAAGATTTTCCCGACCTCTCGGGCTACCAGGTCTACGCCTGCGGCGTTCCGGTGATGGTCGATTCGGCACGGCGCGATTTCACCCTGAAGTGCAAGCTGCCCGAAGAGGAGTTCTTCGCCGACTCGTTTACCACCGCGGCCGATCTCGCCGGGGCGAAATTGGGGTCAGAGTAACATTTCCCCAACGCTGCTACCCGTTTCGGCATCGGTCCGAGGAAATGTTACTCTGACCCCAATTTCTCTACAGCGCCTCACCCAGGTACGCAGCGCGCACGCGCGGGTCGGCAAGCAGCGCCCCGGCCTCCCCCGAGAGCGTGATCGCGCCGCTTTCCATGACGTAGCCTCGCGAGGCCAGCGCGAGGGCGAGCCTCGCGTTCTGTTCGACCAGCAATATCGTCACACCCTCGCGCGCGACGGCCTGAACCGTATCGAACACCTTTTGCACCATGATCGGCGCCAGGCCCATGCTGGGTTCATCGAGCAGCAGCAGCCGTGGCCGGCTCATGAGCGCGCGTCCGATGGCAAGCATCTGCTGCTCGCCCCCGGAGAGCGTGCCGCCGGTCTGGCCGCGCCGTTCCCTCAACCGCGGAAACAGCGCGTACATCCTCTCCAGGTCCGGGGCAACGCCGGCGTCGTTGCGCGCATAGGCGCCTATACGCAGATTTTCCTCGACGGTGAGTTGCGGGAAGATGCCGCGGCCCTCGGGCACCATCACTAGGCCCTTGCGCACCAGCGCGAACGTCGGCAGACCGCTGATGTCCTCACCGGCATAGCGCAGCACGCCGCCGCCGGCGCGCAGCATGCCGCAAATCGCCTTCAGCGTCGTCGTTTTGCCTGCGCCGTTGGCGCCGATCAGACAGACGAATTCGCCCTCCCGCAGTTCCAGGTCCACCTGTTTCACGGCGCGGATGCCGCCGTAGCTCACCTTGAGGCCCTCGATCTCGAGGAGTTTCATTGCGCGGCTGCGCCACCGGTCGCGTCGGCATCGGCGCCGCCCAGATACGCTTCGATGACCTTGGCGTCGCGGCGCACCTCCGAAGGCGCGCCCTCGGCGATCGGGACGCCGTAGTCGAGCACCAGCACGCGGTCGCACACTGCCATGACCAGCCGCACGTCGTGTTCGATCAGCAGAATGGTCGTCCCATCGGCGCGGATGCGCTCGAGCAACGCCTTGAGCGCAACGGTTTCGGTGGCGTTCATGCCGGCCACCGGCTCATCGAGCGCGAGCAGCCGGGGCTCGGTGGCCAGCGCGCGCGCGATCTCCAGACGCCGTTGATCGCCGTAGGCAAGACTCCCGGCGGCATCGTTGGCGCGATCGCCGATGCCGACGTATTCCAGCAACTCGAGCGCGCGGCGCTCGATCGCCGATTCCTCGGCGCGTGTGCGCGCGTCACGCAGGATGGCGCCGATGACCCCGGCCCGGGTCCGCACATGACGCCCGATCATCACATTCTCGAGCGCCGAGAGGTTTGCAAACAGGCGAATATTCTGGAAGGTGCGGGCGATGCCGCGCGCGGCGATTCTATCCGGCGAGAGCCCCGTCACGTCGGCGCCCTCGAGGGCAAAGCGGCCCTCGTTGGGCGCGTAAATTCCGGTCAGCACGTTGAACAGGGTCGTCTTGCCCGCCCCGTTCGGGCCGATCAGGCCGTAGATGTCGCCGCGCTGGATGCTAAAGCCGACGTTGGAGAGCGCGACGACGCCGCCAAAGCGCTTGGAAACATTTGTGCACTCGAGTAGCACTTGCGTCATCGTCAGCGCCTAAGCCGCCATAGCCAGAACCAATGAGACTGATTTTGCCCTTATCGATCTCGTGTTTTCACGCAGTTGCGAAGTTGCAACTGCGCGAAAACACGAGACCCAAACAACGCCAAATGCTTCGCCGGGATCGTCAACCGTCAACTCGTCGGTGACTGCCGTTGCCGCATTTCCCGCTAACACCCAGGCACCCGTTCATTGCCGTGGCCCTGCGAGCTCGCGCTGTCGCACTGCCGAGGGCCAAATGCCGGCCGGCCGAAAGATCATGACGAGCACGAGCGCCATGCCGAACAGCAGCATGCGAATGACCTCGGGTTCGATGATCATTTTTCCGAACAGCGACTGCTGCAGGGGCGCGACCGTGTAGCGCAGCAGTTCGGGCACGTAGGAAAGCAACACGGCGCCCAGGACCACGCCCCAGACATTGCCCATGCCGCCCAGCACCACCATGGAGAGCACCATGATCGACTCGACCAGCACGAAGCTCTCGGGCGAAATGAATCCCTGAATGGCGGAGAACATGCCGCCCGCAACACCGCCGAACGAAGCCCCCATGGCAAAGGCGAGCAGCTTGATGCGGGTGGTATTGATGCCCATCGAGCGCGCCGCGATTTCGTCCTCGCGGATTGCCTCCCAAGCGCGGCCGATGCGCGAGTTTTGCAGGCGCACACTGATGAAGATCACCGCCAGCATCACCGCGAGCAACAGGTAGTAGTACTTCCCCGGGCCGCTGAAGGCCAGACCGAGAAAGGTCTCGGTCTTGGAAAGATCGATGCCGCCGATGCGGATGGGGTCGATTCTGGATATGCCCTGCGGTCCGTTGGTGATATTGATCGGCTGTGACAGGTTATTGAGAATGATGCGCACGATCTCGCCGAAACCCAGCGTGACGATGGCGAGATAATCGCCGCGCAGTTTCAGCGTCGGGGCGCCGAGCAGGATGCCGAAAATTCCGGAGAGCGCCGCGCCGATCGGCACCGCGATCCAGAACGGCAGGTGCAGCCCGAAATGAGGCGAGGCGAGCAGCGCGTAGGTATAGGCGCCGACGGCATAGAACGCGATATACCCCAAGTCGAGCAGGCCGGCAAAGCCGACCACGATGTTCAAGCCGAGCGAGAGCACGACAAACAAGATGGCAAGGTTGGTGATGCGCACCCAGGCAGTGCCCACCGCGGCAAGCGCAAACGGCAGCGCAAGCAGCGCCATCGCGAGCAGCACCATCGCGCCCCAAATCAAGAACGGGGAGCCCTTCCGCAAATCGCGCACCTCAATCCTCAATCCAAAATCCTCAATCCTAAGTCGGACGAGCCGGAACCAAGGAAGCTGGTTTTGCCGTTTATCAATCTCCCCCTTTTCGTGCAGTTGCAAGCAACTGCACGAAAAGGGGGAGACGAATTTAGAAACCCAATCTTCGCCAAATTTGTCGACAGTAAACTTGTAAGCGACTAAATCCTAGATCCTGAATCCTGCCCCCTGAATCCCGCCTTTACGCTCTATCCCCCACGCGCTCGCCCAGCAGCCCGGAAGGGCGCAATACCAACACCGCGATCAACACCAGGAAGGCAAATACGTCCTGATAATTGGAGCCCATAAGAACCAGATGCGGATCCTCGCTGCAGCGGCTCTTGAGCACTTCGGACAGTCCGGCGAAGTGACACAGATCCGTGATATCGCCGATGTAGCCGGCCCCCAGGGCCTCGACGACGCCGAGCAGCACCCCGCCCAGCACCGCCCCTGGCAGATTGCCGATGCCACCCAGCACCGCCGCCGAAAACGCCTTCAGGCCCAGCAGCGAGCCCATCGTATAGTGCGCGACGCCGTAATAGCTCCCCACCATCACCCCGGCAACGGCGGCGAGGGCGGCGCCGATGATGAAAGTTGCGGAAATGATGCGATCGATATCGATGCCCATCAGTCCCGCTACCTGCAGGTTCTGTGCCGTGGCGCGCATCGCCCTGCCCAGACTGGTGCGGTAGACGACCATCGCGAGCGCGGCCATCATGGCGAGGGCGATCAGGATGATCGCTATCTGCACGTTGGTGATGGTCGCACCGCCGATCGGGTACGATTCGGTGCGGATGATTTGTGGAAATACGAGGTAGTTGCGGCTCCAGATCATCAGCCCCAGATGTTGCAGGACGATAGAAATGCCGATCGCGGTGATCAGCGGCGCAAGGCGCGGCGCGCCCCGCAACGGGCGGTAGGCAACGCGCTCCATCACGTAGCCGACAGCCATGCACGCGGGCACCGCGCAGGCCATGCCGAGGAGCACGGCGAGCACCGGGTGCACGCCGGCCTTGGCCAGGAGCGAGATCACGCTGAGCGCGATCATGGCGCCGATCATGACCACTTCGCCGTGCGCGAAGTTGATCAACTGGATAATCCCGTAGACCATGGTGTAGCCGAGGGCAACCATGGCATAGACGCTGCCCAGGGTCAGGCCGTTGATCAGTTGCTGCAGGAAAATGTCCACGTGCGCTGCGACTCCGGGCTAGGCGCGTTCGGGCAGTGGCGTCAAGGCTACCACGGCGCGCCATCGGCGCCGCATTTTACGCGATAGGAAGCGCTTAATATGGTTGCCTGTTAGGCGCTTGGTCGCTTACAAGTCTATTGTTGACGAATTTGGCGAAGATTGGGTCTCTAAATTCGTCTCCCCTTTTAGTGCAGCTGCAAGCAACTGCACTAAAAGGGGAGATTGATAAACGGCAAAATCAGCTCCTTGGCTCCGGCTCGTCCGGCTTAGGTAGGATAGAGACCGGTAAGCACAATCTTCTCGCCGAACTCCGAGTTGCACCCTGATCGGGAACCTGAATGCCCTTGCGATGGATCGCTCACCTTGACATGGACGCCTTCTACGCGTCCGTGGAGTTGCTGCGCTACCCGGAGCTGCGCGCGCGCCCGGTGATCGTGGGCGGCGGCCGGCGCCACCAACCGGTGGTGCAGGCGGACGGATCGTGCCGCTTCGCGCTGGCCCACGACTACGTCGGCAGAGGCGTGGTCACGACCGCGACGTACGAAGCCCGGGCCCTGGGCGTGCATTCGGGAATGGGGCTGATGAAAGCAGCGGTGCTCGCACCCGATGCGGTTCTGCTTCCGACCGACTTCGACGAATACCGCAGGTATTCACGTCTGTTCAAGGCCGCAGTCGCCGAGCTGACCCCGGTCATCGAAGATCGCGGCATCGACGAAATCTACATCGATCTCACCGATGTGGCCGGCGCGCAGGATGCCGTCGCTGCAAATATGGCGAGCGATGCCGGCGGTCGCGCATATGCGGGCCTGCGCGAGCTGGCCCAGCGCATCAAGTCCGCGGTACGCCAGGCCACAGGACTGACGTGCTCCATCGGCATCACCCCCAATAAACTCCTGTCCAAGATCTGTTCCGAGCTCGACAAGCCCGACGGGCTGACCATTCTCACCCATGCGGACATGCCCGAGCGCATCTGGCCGCTTCCGGCGCGGCGCATCAACGGCATCGGCCCCAAAGCGAGCGCCAAGTTGGAGGCTCTGGGCATTGGGACTATCGGCGAGCTGGCCGGCGCGGACCCGCAGCGGCTGATCGATGAATTCGGCGCCAATTACGGAACGTGGCTGCACGAGGCCGCGCATGGCCGCGACGAGCGCCCCGTGGTGACTTTCCGCGAACCGAAATCGGTCAGCCGCGAGACGACCTTCGAGCGCGACCTGCACGCGCGCTCGGATCGCGAGGCTCTGGGCGCCATCTTCACCCGCTTGTGCGAGCAACTCGCCGCGGACTTGGTACGCAAGGGATACGTTGCGAAAACCATCGGTGTGAAATTGCGCTACGACAATTTCAGGATATCCACCCGTGAGCTGACGTTGCCTCGGCACACCCAGAATGCACAGCTGATTCGCCATTGGGCCGGTCAATGCCTCAGGAAGCAGCCCCTGGAACGGCGGCTTCGATTGCTTGGCGTGCGCGCAGGCAGCTTGTGCAAGGCCGACGCTTTGCCCGCGCCGCCCGCAGCGGATTCAACCGCCGAGGAAAAGAACCAACTCAATCTGGAATTGTTTGACGATCGGGCAGAATCGACCTCCGGTGCGGCCTGAACCAGGCGGCGTGAATGCGGCTCTAGTCGGCGCGACCGCCATGGGGCTCATGGATTCGGGCGCGTTTCACCATCGTTCGGTTGAACAGCCAATAAGCGAGGTAGGCGAGCAGCCACAGCGCGCTGGCCCGCTCGAGGGTGAGCCCGTCTTGAAATACGCCCAGAAGCGCGGCGAACAGCGGCAGCGACAGGAATTCACCCGCGGTAACCGCTCTCGTTCGCCTCATCGCATAAAGCGCGAAAAACGGCACCCATGACGCGATGCGCGCCAGACTCCCGGCGAAGAAGAGCGCTACCGTCGTATCGGACATGCGGAAACTCGCGTCATAGAGCAAAGCGAAGACGGGGCGCTGAAGAGCGAACAGCATCGCCAGTGCGACGGCGGCCGGCGCGATAGTCATCAATGCGGTGCGCCTGAGCTCCAGGGCAAACCGCGGCGTGCCGTGAGCGGCGCTGAGCCGCGGCAGAAAATAAACGGCCATGATCCCGCCTGCAACACTTGCGACCCAGTCCGACACGCGCCAAAGCGACTGCAACAGTCCCGCGTCGTGCCAGGACATGACGCTGGAGACGATACTGCGAGCCGCCAGCATCGATGCCGGCGTGAGCACGCCGATCACCACCCCCGGAGTCACGTAACGTCGCAGCGTCCTTCGGTTCTGCTCCCATTGCGGCGAGGCGCCCGGCGTCGATGAACTCGCTCCGATGACAAACACCACTGCAAGCGCAGGCAGCGCTTGCGACACCGCGAGGGCTGCGAGGACGCCGGATTGCGGCGCGCCCACTGCAGCCAGGAGAGGCAGAACCGCCGCCGCGATCGATAGGGCGAGCATTCGATCGCGGCGTTGCTGCCCGAGCCAGTAGCCGTTGACCATCCCGGGCACAACCGCGAAGCACCCGATCACGGCGCTCGAAACAAGCAGGGCGCGCGAGACGCCGCTGCCGGCGAGCGCCTCGGGAAAGCAGGCGGAGACTGCCGCGATCGCCAACATGGCCGGAACCGACACGGCCAAGCCCAGCCTGAGCGATTCGCGCAAGAGGCTTTGCTGGTGATCGAGTCGAGCCGACTGGGCCACCATCACCGAAATGCCGGTGCCCACGCCAGCCAACGCGACCCCGGCGACGAGCTCGATGATCGAGCCGAGCTGGGCCCAGCTTGCCACGAGCTCGGGTCCTCCGCGCAGCGTGAGCACCTTGTCGACGGCGGAGCGGCCCGCGAGGCCCACCAATATGATGCTTAGCGTGAGGACAAGCTTGATTTGGCCTGACTCCTCTGTCTCGGGCGCGCAAATCGCGCCTTAGCGGTATAGCAGCACGGCCTCGCGCTCCTCGCGCCACGCTTGCTCGTCGGGCGCTGCGAGCGCATCGAGGTCGGGTGCGAGGGCGGCCGAATCATCCACCCACCGGCGCAGGAGCTCCGATCCGTTGATGAGATCGATGGCAAGACGCCCGTGTTCGTATTCGTAGGGGAAATCGCGCCACAACGCGTAGTCCGGACGAAGCGAGCGCAGGGCCTTGAAAACGAGAGCGAGCAGCCGCCAGGGCCGAAACGCGTTGTGCTCGTAAGCCGCGTCCTCGACGTGAATCTGAAGTCCCGCGCAGAGCGTGCTCGCGTGTTTGTGAAAAGCCGGTTCAAACCGGCATTCGCGCAGCCGGCAACCGCGCATCCATTGGGGCGCAAGCGATTCCATCGCCGCGAGCAGGGCGCGCGGCGCGAGATCGGGCGCGCCGAAGAGTTCAAGCGGCCGCGTCGTACCCCGTCCTTCGGATAGCGTCGTGCCTTCCAGCATCACCGTTCCGGCGTAGCAGCGCGCCATCCACAGGTTGGATGCGTTGGGGCTCGGGTTCACCCAGGCGCGCTCACCCAAAGGCCAGCCGTAGCCCGGGGCGCCAGCCGGCGCCCAGCCCTCCATGGTCACCACTTCGCATTCCACTTCCAGGCCGCGCGTGCGCACGAACCACTTCGCCAGCTCGCCCAGCGTGAGCCCGTGACGCATCGGCAGCGGCCCCGCGCCGACAAAACTTTCCCATCCGCCGCGCAGCTTCAATCCCTCGATCGGACGGCCCGCCGGGTTGGGCCGATCGAGTACCCAGACGCTTTTCCCGTGCGCGGCAGCGGCCTCGAGGACATAGAGCAGCGTCGTGGCGAAGGTATAGACGCGGCAGCCCAAGTCCTGCAGATCGATAAGCAGAACGTCGAAGCTATCCATCATCTGCGCCGTAGGACGGCGCACCTTGCCATACAGGCTGAAAACCGGGATGCCATGCACGGGGTCGGTGAAGTCCGGCGACTCGACCATGTTGTCCTGTTTGTCGCCGCGCAGGCCGTGCTGGGGGCCGAAGGCCGCGGCCAGGTCGATGTCGGGAAGCGCAGCGAGCGCGTCCAGCGAATGCACGAGATCGCGCGTCACCGACGCCGGATGCGAGAGCAGCGCGACACGCCGGCCCGCAAGCGGCCTGCGCAGCACCGGGTCTTCGAGCAGGCGATCAACGCCGCACTTCATTCGAGCTCCAGGGCGAAGGCATGAGGGTGATGGAAATCGGGCGCGCCCGGAGGGTGCCTGAGCGCCCAATACGAAAGCGACCCGTCTTCGTCTTCGATAACTGCCGATAGCGCAAGCAAGAGAGGCGTTTCGGCGTACGTCCGCGACAGCCGGTCCAGGCGTATCACGGCATCGAGCTCCAGTTCTTCCCGCGTGCTGCGAACCACGACATGCGGCTCGAGCGCCTCCTCGGGAAGAAGGGCACCGTCGCGATAGCGATCGAATGCGTATGCCGCCCATTCGCCCGAAGGCGCGAGATTGAATTCATGGTATGCCGGGGAATCCTTGCGGGCGATGAACATCTCGCAGCAGGTGTGTTGCCAGAGCCTTTGGGCAATAGCGGGTGGACGGGGCGCCGGAACGCGCAATCGATCGATGTCTGCCTCGATGATGTAGGTGATCGCCAGCGTGCCGCCCGGTGTTCTCGCGACGCGCGCACCGATCCGACGCACCGCCTCGCCGTGAGCATCGGGATGGCAGGTGAGCGTAACGGTGTGGCCAGGGGAAGACGCCATCGGCGTATTGTAGCGAGCCATGTCCTCGCAGCGCACGCATTTGCGTGGGTAAGCTAATATCGCCTTGTCCTATTGAAGCAGAAACGCGATGCGCAAGACGAAACTCTCCGGGGCGGCAATGACGCGACGGCCCGGGCAAACCCGAGGCAACTCTTGAACCCGAGGATTTTCCTGATTCACGCCACGGCGCTCTCGATTGGGCCGATCGCCGCCGCGTTCGCACGGCTCTGGCCGGAGGCCGAGCTTATCAATCTGCTCGAAGATTCGCTCTCGCGCGATCGCCAGCGCGACGGCCGGCTGACCGAGGCGATGACCGGCCGCTTGCTCGCGCTCGCGCGCTACGCCGAGCGCTCGGGCGCTGACGCGATTCTGTTCACCTGCTCGGCGTTCGGCACGGCAATCGAGGCGTGCAAGGCCCAAGCGGCAATCCCGATACTCAAGCCGAACGAAGCCATGTTGGAGGAAGCGCTCGCCCTCGGCCCGAACATCGGCTTGATCGCCAGTTTCCAGCCCACGCTGCCGGCGCTGGAGGCAGAATTGCTCGATGCCGCGCGCGCGGCGGGCAAGACAATCCGCGTGCACGGCGCCCTGGCCGAAGGCGCCATGGAGGCGCTACAGGCGGGCGACGCCCTTGCGCACGACCGCATAGTCACGGCGGCGGCGAAATCGATCTCTGCCTGCGACGTGGTGTGCTTGGCCCAGTTCTCGATGTCGCGCGCGGCCGAGGCTGCGGCGGAAGCTTGCGCCCGGCCGGTTCTCACGACCCCGGAGAGCGCGGTGGCGAAACTGCGGCAGCTGCTCGCACGCTGAGCGCCTCCCGAGCTTTCGCGGGCGCGGATTGCGCTGCGAACTCGTTATGTACGGCGTCTTGACTCCTGTCTCATGCCGCCAGCGGATTTGCGCGCTGCGCGCGCCAACCGCGTTCTCTGCACGGATAGACGACATCCGTGCAGAGAACGCCGTTATGGTTAACGGCAGGGACTTGGTAGGGTTTTATCCGAGATCGCGCGGACGGCTTTTTCGTCCGCGCAACATCGCAGAAGCCAAATTTCAAATATATCTGGTTAGAACTCGTTAAGCTTGATGCCTGAAGCGCGCAGCGATTTCGACCAGAAGTTGACCTGCGCCTGCAAATAGGCGCGAAACTGCTCCGGCGTGTCCCCGACAGGCGTGGTGCCTAGTTCGAGCATGCGCTGGCTGATGGCCGGCTCCTTCACTATTTCCTGGATGATGCGCGATAGGCGGGCGATGATTTCCGGGCTGGTGCCGGCCGGTGCGACCACGCCGTTGAAGGTATCGGCCACGAATCCCGGCAGCCCCGAGGAGGTGATGGTGGGCAGCTCCGGCATCTGCGCCAAGCGGGCGCTGCCGGTTACAGCCAGGGCGCGCAGCTTGCCGCTTTTCATCTGGGGGATCGCATCCGACGGGTTGGCAAACGTCGCCTGGACTTCGCCCGCCATCGCGGCCGCGGTCGCCGGCGCGCCGCCCTTGTAGTGCACCAGGACGGTGTTCACGCCCGCCATGTGATTGAACACCTCGGCCGAAAGATGTATCAACGAGATCATGCCCGCCGTACCGAAGTTGAGCTTGCCCGGGTTCGCCTTGGCATAGGCGATGAGCTCGCGCACGTTCTTCGCCGGCACCGAGGGATGCACCAGCAGCACCTGCGGATTGGTGTTCACGTTCGAGATCATCGCCAAATCGCGCAGCGAATCGTAACGGGGCTTGGGGGCAAGGGGCGCGATGAAGGTCGGCCCGCCGCCGGCCATCAGCAGCGTATAGCCGTCCGGGGCCGATTTCACCACGAATTCGGTGGCGATGGTCCCACCCGCCCCGGTGCGGTTTTCAACGATAACGGGCTGTCCGAGCGCCTGCTGCATTTTCGGCGCGATCAGCCTTGCCGTGATGTCGGTGGTGCCGCCGGGAGCGAAAGGCACGATCATGCGCACAGGCCGCGTGGGCCACCCCTGGGCATAGGCGCCGCAGGAGAAGGCCAGGGTCAGCAGGAGAAGAACCGAAAGGCGGATTCGAATAGGCATCGTGGTGACTCCGTAGAAAGAAATGGCGCCGCGATCGCGAGGCCACCAACAGCGTCGCATTCACCGCGGCCGCGCCACTGGCGCGGATATTATTTCTTGGCCGCTTCCGGCGCCGGCTGCGGCTTTTGCGCCTCCGGCGCGGGTGCGGCCGGTTCTGCTGCCGCAGCCTTGATGAAATCCTCGTATTTTATGGTCGCGCCGCTCTTGATTATCGCCAGCGGCTCTATCTTGCCGCCTTTCATGGTGAAAATCGTCATCTCCGCGTCTTTGCGGTCGCCCTTGTCATCGAACTCGATTTTCCCGGTCGCACCTTTGTAGCTGATCTTGGCAAGCTCAGGCAGATATTTGGCCGGATCGGCGGAATTGGCCTTCTTCATGGCCTCGATCAGCAGGTTGGTCGAATCAAAAGTGAAGGGCGAGTACAGGATAGGATCAGTGTTGAACTTCGAGCGGTAGGCGTCGAGAAATTTCTTGTCGGCTGCCTTCGGCGGGATGCCGGCCTGCGAGCACAGGAGCCCTTCGGCAGCCTCGCCGGCGAGCTCGCTCATCTTGTCGGTACAGGCGCCATCGCCGAACGCAAATACCGTTTTGATGCCGAGCTCGCGCGCCTGCTTCACCAGCGGTCCGCCGGTGGCGTCCATGCCCCCATAGAACACGGCGTCGGGCTTGCGGCCTTTGAGCTTGGTGAGAATCGCCTTCCAATCGGTCTTCTTGTCGTCGCCTTTCTCGCGCGGCAGTACCTTGACCTTGGCCGCCTTGAGCGCTTTCTCGACCTCGTTGGCGAGACCTTCGCCGTAGGCGGTGGCATCGTCGATTACCGCGACAAGCTTGGGCTTGTTCTCGCTCGCGAGGTAGCCGGCAATCGCCGGCCCCTGCTGATCGTCGCGACCGACGACGCGGAACACACCCTTGAACCCCTGTTCGGTGAACTGGGGATTGGTCGCCGAGCCCGAGATCATCGGAATGCCTGCCTGGCTATAAATAGCCGAAGCCGGAATCGAGGTGCCGGAATTGAGGTGGCCGACTACGCCGACGACTTTGGCATCGACCAGCTTCTGCGCCACGGTTGTTCCGACCTTGGGGTCGGCCTGGTCGTCTTCGGCGATCAGCTCGAATTTCACTTCCTTGCCTTCGATCTTGATCCTTGCAGCATTCGCCTGCTCGATGGAAAGCTTGGCGCCGTTCTCGTTGTCCTTTCCCAGATGCGCGATGCCGCCGGTCAGCGGCGCGACGTGGCCGATTTTCACCGTCATCGAAGGCGGTGCCGGCGGCGCTGCCGGCGGCGCCGGCTTGGGTTCTTCCTTGCCGCAACCGGCAAGCCCGAGAGCCGCAAGTGCCGCGAGTGTGAGGCCAAGACGGGTGCGAGACATGAGGAAACCTCCGGAAAAATGACCGCTGATTATCCGGTCGGCCCTGGGGGATGTCAATTTGGCAGCGGCCGGTCTCTGACGACTTTTCACGCTCGCGCCTTCGGCGGGCCCAGCAACGCGTCAGCGGCGCTCGACCAAGAGCTTTGCGCGCAGCTCTTCAAGATCCGCGATCGGGGCAAGGCACGTTGCGCCTTCGCAGATCCATGCCGTGGTGCTTGCCGACACCGGTTTCGCCAGCGCTTCAGGCAGGCCGTGTTGGCCGGCATCGATTGCAATCACCATGGTCTGCGGCATGTATTGTTGTGCCAGGGCGTCGCGCCAGCGGCTCAGTTCGGGATTCGCGCCGCGCAGGACCACCGTTCGCGTCGGCGCCAGGCTCTCTTCGAGCGCCGCGAGGAGCGTGGAAAACGCCCCGGCTTGCACCCTTATCGCCGAATAGAAGAGCGACAGGGTGCGCGCTGCAGCGGAGGCGTATCGGGTGTCGCCGGTGAGATAGGTGAGCCGGTTGAGCGCAAAGGCGGCCATGCCGTTGCCCGATGGCGTGGCGTTATCCTGCCCCGGCTTGTCGCGGTGGATCAGCCGCTCGTGATCGTGGCTGGTGAAAAAGAACCCACCGTTCTCACGGTCCTCGAATTGCTCAAGGAGCACACGGGCCAGGTCCTGTGCGAATGCAAGCATCCTCGGATCGAAATCGGCATCGAGCAAGGCGATCGCCGCCGCGAGCAAGTAAGCGTAGTCGTCGAGATAGGCATTCAGGTGCGCGCGTCCGTCTTTTGAGGTCGCCAGCAGCCTGCCATCGCGCCACAGGGTGCCGCGAACAAAATCCATCGCGCGCCGCGCCGAGGCGATCCACTCGGGCTCGGCGAAGACGCTGCCCGCGCGCGCCATGCCTCGGATCATGAGCGCGTTCCAGGAGGCGAGGATCTTCTCGTCGCGCCCCGGACGCACGCGCCGCTCACGCGCGGCAAAGAGCTTTGCGCGCGCCGACTCGAGCAGCGGCTCGCAGTCTTTGGCCGGCCGGCCTAGCGCCTGCGCCACCTCGGCGAGGCTGCGCTTTACGCGCAGATGCCAGCGGTGGCCTTCGAAATTGGGCGCGTCATCAAGGCCGTAATAGGGCGAGGCAACGGCATATTCGTCGTCGCTGAGTTGCGCAGCGAATTCCTCCCGCGACCAAACGTAGAACTTGCCCTCCTCGTGCTCGGAATCGGCGTCCAGCGAGGAGTAGTAACCGCCGGAATTCGCACCTTGCGGGCTTTGCATTTCGCGCATTACCCAGGCTGCGGTCTCGCGCACGATGCGCTCGAACAGCGGCGAGCGTGTCGCGCACCACGCGTCGGCGTAGAGCGCAAGCAGCGGCCCGTTGTCGTAGAGCATTTTTTCGAAATGCGGAATCGTCCATTCCGCGTCGACCGAATAACGGCAGAAGCCGCCGCCAAGCTGGTCGTAGATGCCGCCCCTCGCCATGCGCTCGAGCGTATAGGCAACCACGCGCAGCGCTTCCTCCTCGCCGGTGGCGGCAAAGCGCCGCAGGCACAACTGCAGCTCGGCCGGGTGAGGAAACTTCGGCGCACCGCCGAAACCGCCATGGCGGGGATCGAAGCTCGATTTTGCGCTGGCGAGGGCCGACTCGAGCGGGGCAGCGGAAAATTCCGCAGCGTCGGCAGGGGCTTCGGTGCGCAGGCTTGCGAACGCGCTGAGCAGCGATTCGCTTTGCCGGGCGACGTCGGCTCGTTGTTCGCGCCAGACCGCGGCGATGCGCTCGAGCATGTGCGCGAATCCGGGCAGACCGTAGCGCGGCTCCTTGGGAAAATAAGTGCCGGCGTAAAACGGCACCTGGTCCGGCGTGAGGAACATCGTGAGCGGCCAGCCACCCCCGCGACCCGAGAGCATCTGGTGCGCGAGCTGGTAGATGCGATCCAGGTCGGGACGCTCTTCGCGGTCCACCTTGACGTTGACGAAGAGCCGGTTCATCACCGCCGCAACCTCCGGGTCTTCGAACGATTCGTGCGCCATCACGTGGCACCAGTGGCAGGCCGAGTAGCCGATAGAAACCAGCAGGGGCCTGTCCTCTAGTCGCGAGCGCGCGAGCGCCTCCTCGCCCCAGGGGTACCAGTCGACCGGGTTATCGGCGTGCTGTTGAAGGTAAGGGCTCGTTTCCTGCGCGAGGCGGTTGGGCATGAGAGGCGCTTACGCCGAAGAAGAGAAAAATTATCCGCCGCCTGGCTAACGAACGCTACTGCGCGCCGAACAGGGTTATTAGCCGTCGGTGATCGCGCCCTTGCTCGCGGTTGAGACGAGCTTCATGTATTTCGCCAGCAGCCCGCGCGTGTAACGCGGTTTCGGCGGTTTCCATTTCTTGCGCCGCGCAGAGAGCTCCTTGGCGGGGACGTTCAGTTGTATGAGCCGCTTGTTCGCATCGATGGTGATGGAATCGCCGTTCTTCACCAGTGCGATGGTGCCCCCGACATAGGCTTCCGGCGCGATGTGCCCTACCACCATGCCCCAGGTGCCGCCGGAGAATCGACCGTCGGTGATGAAACCCACCGATTCGCCCAGCCCCTGGCCGATGATGGCCGAAGTCGGCGCGAGCATCTCCTGCATCCCGGGCCCTCCCTTGGGACCTTCGTAACGGATTACGAGCACATCGCCCGCGCGGATCTTGTTCGCCATGATCGCGGTCATGCATTCTGGCTCGGAGTTGAACACGCGCGCCGGCCCGGTGATCGATGTTTTCTTCAGCCCAGTGATCTTGGCCACGCAACCTTCGGGCGCCAGGTTGCCCTTGAGAATGGCGATGTGCCCGTGCGAATACATGGGCCGATCGAAAGCACGGATCACGTCCTGGTCCTTGCGCGGTTGGTCGGGTACGTTCTTCAACTCCTGGGCGAGCGTCTTGCCGGTGATGGTCACGCACTCGCCGTGCACAAGGCCTTCGTTCAGCAGGATTTTCAGCACCTGCGGCACGCCCCCGGCAGCGTGGAAATCGGTGGCCACATACCGGCCCGATGGTTTGAGGTCGCACAGCACCGGCACTTTTCTGCGCACGCGCTCGAAGTCGTCGATCGTCCAGCGCACCCCGGCCGCGTGCGCGATGGCGAGGTAATGCAGCACGGCATTGGTCGACCCGCCGGTGGCCATCACGAGCGCGATCGCATTTTCGATCGATTTGCGCGTGATGATGTTGCGCGGCCGGATCTGGTTGCGAATCGCGTTGAGCAGCACGCGCGCGGACTCCGCGGCCGAATCGGCTTTCTCCGGATCCGGACAGGCCATTTGCGAAGAGCCGAGCAGGCTCATGCCCAGCGCCTCGAAGGAAGACGACATCGTGTTCGCGGTATACATGCCGCCGCAGGCCCCGGTGGAAGGGCAGGCGTTTCTCTCGATGCCCTCGTAGTCTTCCCGGGCCATTTTGCCTGCGCTGAAAGCGCCCACGGCCTCGAACGACGAGACGATAGTGAGCGACTCGCCCTTCCAGTGACCGGGCTTGATCGTGCCCGCGTAGACGAAAATGCCGGGCACGTTCATGCGCGCCATGGCGATCAGGCTGCCGGGCATGTTCTTGTCGCAACCGCCCACGCAGACCACCCCGTCCATAAGCTGGCCGTTCACCGAGGTTTCCACCGCATCGGCGATGACTTCGCGCGACACGAGCGAATACTTCATGCCCTCGGTGCCCATGCCGATGCCGTCGGTGACGGTTGGAAACCCGAACACCTGGGGCATGGCGCCCGATTCCTTGAGTGCCGCGATGGTGCGGTTTACAAGCGGCTGGATGCCGGCGTTGCAGGGATTGAGCGTCGAATGGCCGTTGGCCACCCCGACGATGGGTTTGTCGAAATCGGCGTCGGTGAAGCCCACGGCGCGAAGCATCGCGCGGTTAGGTGAGCGCGCCACACCCTGGGTGATGAGCTTAGAGCGCCAATTGCCTGCCATGGTAAGCCCCTTGTGCCTTGAACGGGAGAGGCCGATTGTAACTGTGCGCGAGGCAGAAACGAAGGGGCCGCAAACGGCATGGCGCCCGCCGATGCGGTAAATTGATAGACTCGCCCAACACGCTGCGGAGGACTGCATGAAACCTATCCCGGACCAATCCACCCTGGGCGGCAAGGAACACTGGACATGCAAGGGGGAGGTCAAGTTGTTCTTGTGGCAAAAGCCGCCCGCGTCCGAGACCGCGCGCAAGGGCACCATCTTGTTCGTACACGGTTCCTCGATGGCCTCGCAGCCGACCTTCGATCTCAGCGTGCGCGGGCGGCCGCATTCCTCGGTCATGGACTGGTTCGCCGCGCGAGGCTTCGACACCTGGTGCATGGATAGCGAAGGCTACGGCCGGTCCGACAAATCGCGCCCGATCAACTGCGACATCTCCAATGGCGCCGATGATCTGGCAGCCGGCAGCGCTTACATCGCAAGCGCGACCGGCGCGCGCACGCTCCTTGTCTACGGCATCTCCTCGGGCGCGCTCAAAGCGGCGCTATTCGCGCAGCGCCATCCCGAGCGCGTCGCCCGCCTGGCGCTGGACGCGTTTGTGTGGACCGGCGAGGGCAGCCCCACGCTTGCCGAACGAAAAAAGAAATTGCCCGAATTCGCCGCCAGAAATCGACGTCCCATCGACCGCGCTTTCGTCCACGGCATATTCGAGCGCGACCATCCGGGCACGGCCGACGAGGCAACCATCGATGCGTTCGCCGATGCGATCCTCGCCCTGGATGACTCGGTGCCGACCGGCACCTACGTCGACATGTGCTCTAAGCTGCCGCTCGTGGACCCGGAGAGAATCACCGCCGCCACACTGATCATGCGCGGCGAATACGACGGCATCGCGGGCTTCGACGACCTGATCGCGTTCTTCAAGCGCCTTCCCAACGCGGACAAGCAGTTCACCGTGATGGCCGGCATCTCCCACGCGAGCTTCCAGCAGAAAAACTATCTCGGCGTGTACCATATACTGCATGGGTTCTTCACGCAGCCGCAGCCCGTGTACCGATCCTGAAGCAGGAGCCGCACCGGTTCTCCTGAAGAAATGCTCATCCATCCCCAATTCGATCCCGTAGCGATAAGCATCGGGCCCATAGCGATCCGCTGGTACGGGCTCATGTACCTCGCCGCTTTTGCGTTGTTCTTTCTTCTTGGCCGCTACCGCGCGCGGCGCGACGCCTGGCGCGGCATCTCCTACGCGCTGATCGACGATCTGCTGTTCTACGGCGTGCTCGGCGTCGTCATCGGCGGCAGGTTGGGCTACGTGATGTTTTACAAGCCGGAGTACTACTTGGCGCATCCGCTGGAGATGTTCGCCGTGTGGCAGGGCGGCATGTCCTTTCACGGCGGCTTCCTCGGCGTTCTGGCGGCGGTGTGGTACGCGGCGCGCAAGCACCGGATCGAGTGGCTGCGCGTCACCGACTTCATCGCACCGCTCGTCCCCTGCGGTCTGGCCGCCGGACGTCTGGGCAATTTCATCAATGGCGAGCTGTTCGGCCGGCCAAGCGACGTTCCCTGGGCGGTGCTGTTCGCCCAGGGCGGCCCGGTACCGCGGCATCCCTCGCAGTTGTACCAGTTCGCGCTCGAGGGATTGGCGTTGTTTGCGCTCCTTTGGCTATATTCGGCTAAACCGCGCCCGGCCGGCGCTGTTTCCGGAGCGTTTCTCATCGGCTACGGCGCATTTCGCTTCATTGCGGAGTACTTCCGCGAGCCCGATGATTTCCTCGGCCTGCTTGCCCTCGGGTTTTCCATGGGCCAGTGGTTGTCGCTACCCATGCTGGTGCTCGGGGCCGGGCTACTCGCATACGCTTTGCGCAAGCGATAAAATGGGCCAGGCGCTCCGGGTCCGGATTCCAGGCACGGCGTCAAGGCAAGACTCCAGGAGGTAGATCATGGAGGAAATCGACGAAGCACTTCGAGAAAAGGCCAAGTCGCGGCTGGGCGAACTCCTGCTGGAGCACCGCGACTTGGACCTCGCCATCCACCGATTGGCGGAAGATCCCCTGCACGACCAGATCGCGCTCCAACGCATGAAAAAACGAAAGCTGCTGCTCAAGGACCAGATCTCCGTGCTCCAGCGTCAGCTCGATCCGGACATTCCCGCGTAGCGGTGCAGCCGCGCTTGCCTGCAGGCGGCGCTAGTTAACTGTCGACGATCCGGTGAAGAATCTGGTGTTGTATAGGTCTCGTGTTTTCGCGCCGTTGCGAAGTCGCAACGGCGCGAAAACACGAGATTGATAAAGGGCAAAATCAGCCTCATTGGTTCCGGCTATGCCGGCTTAGGAAAGCGAAATCGGCAGCATGAGTCCACCCGAAGACAGTGATCCCCTGAGCGAGGGCGAACTGCAGCGCCTCGAAGACCTGCTCGGGTCGGAAGTTTTCCAGGGAGAGGCGATGACTCTCGATGAGCTGCAGGGATTCCTGTGCGCGATTTTGAGCGGCCCGGAATCGATCGCTCCCTCGCAGTGGCTGCCCGCAGCGCTGGGGGAGTCGCCGCGCTACGAGAGCGCCGAGCAGGCCAAGGAAGCCCTCGATTTGGTGATGCGCTTTTACAACCAGACCGCGCAGGCGCTCGAGGACGGCGAGGCACTCGATTTCGTGCTCTATCGCCCGGACCAATCGTCGGAGTACGACTATGAAACCTGGTGCCGGGCCTATCTGGAAGGCGTGGATTTCTCCCCCGTCGACTGGGAGCGGACCGGCGACTCCGGGGAGGTCGAGGAGCTGCTCTTTCCCATCGTTACCCTTGCCGGCGAGCTCTCGGTGCAAACCCGCCGGCGGCTGAAGTCCGACGCGCTCGCCGAGCTGCTGCAATCGTGCCGAGAGGACCTCGCCGGCGTTGTGCTGGATATCCATCGCTACTGGCTTGCGCGGCGCGCCAAGCCGGCAACTCTCAAGAGCGCCGCGGCGGTGGGGCGCGATGACCCCTGTCCCTGCGGCAGCGGAAAGGATTTCAAGCGCTGTTGCGGCGCCCCGGACCGGCTGCACTGAGCGCGCGGCGCAGTCTGTCAGCCCCGCCGTTTCGGCTCACGCCTCCTCAGAGCAACGCGCGCTCGAGCACGCGGGCGACGTGAATCGCTTCGCGGCGCGCCCCGTCCTGAATTTGGCGGCGGCAGCTGGTGCCGTCGGCCACAACGAGCGTCCGGGGATCGGCCTTGCGTACCGCGGGCAGCAAGGCGTCTTCGGCCATTCTCATCGAGATGTCGTGATGCTTGGCCTCGTAGCCGAAACTGCCGGCCATGCCGCAGCAGGACGATTCGACCTTATCGATCGCCAGCTCGGGCACCAGCGCGAGCACGCGCTCCACCGCCGGCAGTGCGCCGAATGCCTTTTGGTGACAGTGGCCGTGGAGCAGCACGCGCTTGTTCTCCAGCGCCTTGAGCGGCAGCGCGAGGCGACCTGCCGCGGACTCGGCGGCAAGGAATTCCTCGAACATCAGCGCACGCGCCGCGAGCGCATCGGATTCGGCGCCCGGCAATAGCGATTGAAATTCGTCGCGCAGTGTGTACAGGCACGCGGGTTCGAGCCCTATGACGGGAACGCCTCGTTTGACAAAAGGCGCAAGCGCTTCGAGCATGCGTTGCGCCTCGCATCGTGCCTCGTCCACCATGCCGGCAGAAAGAAAGGTTCGGCCACAGCACAGCGGCGGCGAATGCTCGCCACCGGGGGCCCGCGCGATGTGAACGCGGTATCCGCCGGCTTGGAGCACGCGCAGCGCGGCACGCGAGTTTTCGGGTTCAAAGTAATTGTTGAAGCAATCGGGCAAGAGCACGACCTCTCGGCCCGGCAGCCCCCGCCTCGCGGGAAAAGCCTCGGGGTCAGGGGTGCCCAGGAACGTGTCGCGGCGCCATTGTGGCAGCGAGCGCTTGGCCGATAGGCCGAGCATAGTCTCGCTCAGGCGCGCAAGGCCGGGTACGGTGTCGCGCAGATTGAATAGCCAGGCCAGCCGCGCGGCCCAGGGTGCGTAGCGCGGCAGGTAGGCAAACAGCTTGTCTTTCATCGAGCAAGCTTTGCGCCGGCGATAGTGGTAGAGGAACTCGATTTTCATTTTCGCCATATCGACCCCGGTCGGGCACTCGCGCCTGCAGCCTTTGCAGCTCACGCACAGATCCATGGTTTCGAACATGGCCTCCGAGGTGAATGCCCCCGGGCCGAGCTGGCCCGAAAGCGCCAAGCGCAACGTGTTGGCGCGCCCGCGCGTGAGATGCTGCTCCTCGCCCGTTGCGCGAAACGACGGGCACATGGTCCCGGAATCGAATTTGCGGCAATGCCCGTTGTTGTTGCACATCTCCACCGCGGCGCCAAAGCCGCGGCTCGACGCGGCGCTCGTTCCCGTTCCGCGGCTCGACGCTCCATTCGATACCGGTCCGCGGCTTGCCGTCCCGGAGACGTCCCACTCCGACCAGTCGAGCGCAGTTTCTATCGGCTGCATCGCATATCCGGGCTTATAGCGAAACAGGGTCCTGTCGTCTTGCTTCGGTGCACGCACGATCTTGCCTGGGTTCATCAGGCCCTTTGGATCGAACGCGTCCTTGATCTCGGCCAGTGCCGCGGTAAGACGCGCGCCCAGAATGGGTTCGATCCACTCCGAGCGCACCAGGCCGTCGCCGTGCTCGCCCGAGTAGGCGCTGCCTTTGAAGCGGCGCACCAGTTCGCAGGCTTCCTCGGCGATGGCGCGCATTTTCTGTGCGCCATCGTCCTTCATGTTGAGTATCGGCCGCACGTGCAACGTGCCCACCGAGGCGTGCGCATACCAGGTGCCTTCGGTACCGTGCCGGGCGAACACTTGCGTGAGGCTATCGGTGTATTCGGCCAAGTGCTCGAGCGGCACGGCGCAGTCTTCGATAAAGGACACCGGCTTACCTTCGCCCTTCATGGACATCATGATGTTAAGCCCGGCTTTCCGCACCTCCCATACTTCGCGCTGCAGGGCGCCATCCGTGATCTCGATGACGCTGTCCGGATGGCCCAGCTCGGCCATGAGTTCGGTGAGATGCTTCAGTTTCTGCGCCGGCTCCCCGAGCGCCTCGCCGGCGAACTCCACCAGCAGGATCGCCTTGGGCTCGCCTCGGACGAATTTTTCCGTTATGGGGCGAAATGCGGGATTGCCGCGCGCAAGAGCGATCATGGTGGCGTCGACCAGCTCCACCGCGGCCGGCGCGAGCCCGACGATGTGCTGCGGCGCCTGCATCGCCTGGAGGAAGGAATCGAAATGGCACACGCCGAGGGTCTTGTGGCGCGGCAGCGGAGAGAGCTTCAGGTGAATGTGCTGCGACCAGGCAAGCGTTCCTTCGGAGCCGACCAGGAGGTGCGCGAGGTTGTGGACCGAGTTCGGTCTGACCATGTCCAGGTTATAGCCCTGCACGTGCCGAAGCACGCTCGGCCAACGCCGTCCGATTTCGTCCGTTTCGCGCGCGACGATCGCGTGGATGCGCGCAACCAGATCCCGATAGGGCGCCGGCGCACCCGCGAGCCCCGTCGCCGGCCCGAAGTGAAATTCCGAGCCGTCGGCCAGCACCGCGTCGATGCCGAGCACGTTGTGCACCATATTGCCGTACGCGATCGAGCGCGATCCGCACGAATTGTTGCCGGCCATACCGCCTATGGTCGCCTGTGCGGACGTGGATACGTCCACCGGAAACCAAAGCCCGCTGGGTTTGAGCAGGGCATTTAGCCGGTCGAGCACCATACCCGGTTGCACCACCGCGAGGCGGCGATCGGCGTCGAATTCGACCAGCCGGTTGAGATATTTCGAGGTGTCGATCACCAGGGCGGCGCCCACCGTCTGGCCGCACTGCGAGGTGCCCGCACCGCGCGCGAGCACCGGCACACCTTCCTCGGAGGCGATCTGGATTGCGAGTCGCGCATCGTGCCCGGTCTTGGGCACGACTACGCCCACCGGATCCACCTGGTAAATGGAGGCGTCGCTCGAATAACGGCCGCGACTGGCCGCGTCGAATAGGACCTCGCCCTCGATCTCGCGCGAGAGCCGGGCCGCCAGCGCCGGATCGCCGCGGCGCGGGTGGAACGAGACGCTAAACCCGGCTGACATAGATTCTCCCCGCGCTGCTCACCGCCTAATCGATCAATCGGGACCCGGGGAAGATTGTTCGCCCTCGCGCTCGACCTGGAGCATCGCCCCGAGCAGAACCTCGGGTTCCTGGGCGCCGGCGACCGCGTAGCGCTGGTTGATGACGAAGAAGGGAACGCCCTCTACCCCCAGTTCGCGCGCCCTGAGATCCGCGCTGCGGACACGCTCGCGCGCCTCGGTGCTTGCCAGGCAGACCGAAATGTCCGAAGGCGTCAGCCCCGCAGAGGCCGCGATGCGCGATAGCGCCTCCGCGGAGGTGAGGTCCTCGCCCTCGATGAAATAGGCGCGAAAGAGCGCTTCGACGAGTGCATCCTCCAGCCCGGCCTCGGCCGCATGCGCGATCAGGCTGTGCGCGGCAAGGGTGTTGGGCTGGCGCACCAGCTTGTCGAATGCGAACGAAATGCCGGCGGTTTTTCCGACCGCCGTGATGTGCGAGTAGATCTCCTCAGCGCGCCCGCCGAATTTGCTGCGCAGATATTCGGCACGCTCGAGGCCGTCCTCGGGAAGATCCGGATTGAGCTGAAACGGATGCCAATTGACGACGGGGGCGGGGGCCTGCGGCTTTTGCTCTCGATAGAGCTCGAGCGCGCGTTCGAGTCTCCTCTTGCCGATGTAGCACCAGGGACAGACCACATCCGAAATTACATCGATGCGAAGCGCCACGGCCAACTCCGCCTGGAATGAAATCGCGATCATACTCGTTTGCGTAGGTTAGGGCGCCTGCTACGCGGGTGGCGTATTGTGAGACCCACCCCTATTATTTAACGTAGTCGCTTATTCACGAGGGAGCAAACCGTGAACTACCGCAGCGGGCGCCATTTCCTGCAGATTCCCGGACCAACCAATGTCCCTGAAAGGGTATTGCGAGCAATCGACAGGCCAACCATCGATCATCGCGGCCCCGAGTTCGGCCGCATGGGGTTGGAGATCGGCGCGGGGCTGCAGACCGTGTTTCAGTCGAAGCAGCCGGTGATCATCTATCCGGCCTCGGGGACAGGGGCCTGGGAAGCGGCCCTCGTCAACACGCTTTCCCCCGGTGATCGGGTCCTCATGGTGGAAACCGGGCATTTCGCCGTGCTCTGGAGCCGAATGGCCGCGCGGCTGGGGCTGCAGGTGGAAATGATAGCAACCGACTGGCGCCACGGGGCCGACCCGACCGCAGTCGAGCAGAAGCTCAAGGAAGACAAGAACCGCTCGATCCGGGCCGTCTGCGTGGTGCACAACGAAACCTCGACCGGGGTCACCAGCCAAATCGCTGCGATCCGGCGCGCGATCGACGCTGCCGGACATCCGGCGCTTTATCTGGTCGATACGATTTCCTCCCTTGCCTCGATCGATTACCGCCACGACGAATGGGGCGTGGATGTCACCGTCGCCGGATCGCAAAAAGGCCTGATGCTGCCGCCCGGACTCTCGTTCAATTGCGTCAGCGAAAAAGCGCTCGCCGCCTCGAAATCGGCAAAGCTGCCGAAGTCCTACTGGGGCTGGGAGGACATGCTCTCGGCAAACAAGAACGGCTACTTTCCCTATACCCCGGCAACCAACCTGCTCTACGGTCTGCAGGAGGCCCTGTCGATGCTGGAGGAGGAAGGACTGGAAGCCGTATTCGCCCGCCATGCGCGCCATGCCGAGGCGACGCGCCGCGCGGTGCGCGCCTGGGGACTGGAGGTACTGTGCGCCGACCCGGCTGAGCATTCCAATTCACTCACCGCCGTGTTGATGCCCCCGGGACAAGACGCTGACCGCGTGCGCACGATCATCCTCGAGGCCTTCGACCTGTCGCTCGGCACGGGGCTGGGCAAGCTCTCAGGCAAGATATTTCGCATCGGGCACTTGGGCGATTTCAATGACCTCATGCTCGCCGGAACGCTCGCCGGGGTCGAAATGGGGCTCGCGCTTGCCGGGGTATCGCCGCGCGGGGAAGGGGTGCGTGCAGCCCTCGACTATCTCAGCGAATGCGCGCGCACGGGCCGCCTCCACGCCGCCTGAACGAACCGCAGTCTGCCTTGTCTTCAAATCATCGTTGGAGTCGGAGGAGACCATGATGAGAGTCGCGAGATTGTCCGTGTTCCTCGGCAGTGCCGTCCTGTGCCTCGGGCTGTGGCCCGCAGCAGTGCTCGCGCAGCAGCCCGTAAGCATCCGGCTCGGCCACGTGGGCTTCCCCGGTTCGCTCTTCGACATCGTGAGCACCAAGTTCGCCCGTGATGTGAACGAGGCGCTGAAAGGCCGGGTAGAGGTGAGGGTGTTTCACTCGAGCCAGCTCGGCACCGACGAGCAGATGATCAAGGGGATCAGGGTCGGCGCACCGGAGATGGCCTACCCGTCTACGATCATGAGCACGGTGGACCAGCGCTACGGCGTCTTCGAGATGCCGTACATCATCGTCAGCCGCGCGCATATGAAGAAGGTGGCGGAGAATAAGGAAGTTCAGAAAGCGCTGTTCGATGGCCTGCCGGCGCGGGGCATCCGGCTGTTGGGTGTCTGGGAGAACGGCTTTAGACACATCACGAACAACGTGCGCCCGATTGTCCGCCCCGAGGATCTCAAAGGGATCAAGCTGCGCGTGCCGGGCGGAATCTGGCGCGTGAAGATGTTCCAGGCCTACGGCGCCAACCCCTCGCCCATGCCCTTCGCCGAAGTGTACTCGGCCCTCCAGTCCGGGGT
>JACQTO010000150.1 GCA_016210745.1 Betaproteobacteria bacterium | reverse complement strand
GGCTCGAGCCGATTCGGCACCGCCGGATTGCGCTTGCCCACGCTCTCCAGCGGATAGGTACTGGCCGGGAAACTCCCGTCCGCGTTCGGTCCGGCGATGATCGCGTTCAGGTCCGAGTGGAAGATGGCGTTGCCCTCTCTCATATTGAGGATAGGCTTGCCCGCCTTGCCCTCGGCGATCCACGGCTCGACGTTCGGGTAAAGCGCTTCGTAGTCGACGATCGGCTGACCCGCCGCGGTCGTGCCCGTGGTCGCCAAGCGCATCTCCTCCTCTGTCACTTGGCTGCGGTACCATCGCGCGCCCGCAGGCTCAACGTTCACGCCGGCGAACATTCCCTGGCCGGTGTTGCCGGCGGAGGCCTCGCCGCCGAAGGTCGCGCCGTAGCTGTCGGCGAGGTAGGTGCCTCGGGTCCCAGGCGGGGCAAAATACTTGTAGGTCGCCGATCCACCGGGGGCCACCAGGCTGCTCGTGTTCTTACCCACATTCGAAGCATCAGAGCTGATGTTATCGGCCAACTGAAGGCCTCGAATGTGGAACCCGGCAAAGCGGCCTGCCACCTGGTCGTCGATGCGAAGGAAGGGCGACGCGTCGTTCATCGACGGCAATCCGTCGGCGGCGGGAGGAAACGGGTTGGCTGCCGCAGAGAGCCAGTTCTGGAAATTGACCTGCAGACAGTCGCCTTCATTGACGCGCAGAACCAGCGGGCGGATTCGCTTGTCCTTGCGCATCTGCGCGTTGCCCGGACCGGGAACGCTCCCGGTGATTGCGACCA
Source organism: Betaproteobacteria bacterium (assembly GCA_016210745.1). GTDB lineage: Bacteria > Pseudomonadota > Gammaproteobacteria > Burkholderiales > SG8-39 > JACQTO01. The sequence goes on along the minus strand of JACQTO010000150.1, from coordinate 14,798 downwards.
CGTCCCGCTTCAGCGCGTAGGTGATCCAGTTCGGATTCTGCGCGCCCAAGCGGTTGAACATGATCGGCGTGTCGAAGACCACCACATCCGCCGTGACCGTTTGAGCACACGGCGCCGCAGCCATACCCGAGGCGGGAAGCAAGAGAGAAGTGGTGAGAATCAGCGTCGAAATGCCGTTGCGTTCCCCAGCTCGGAACAGCTTCGCGCCTGTAGTCATGTCGCACTCCTTACAAGAAAACGGGATCCGATTTGTGCCCTTCGACGGTCGACGGTTCTGAAACCTGCCTGTTTGAAATAATAAGCGTCTCGAAATTACAAGACCATGACGTTGGCATTACATTTTTTGGCGATCATCGGCGATCAGGAAACGACAGAGCAATAACGTGAACTATGAAAACTGCTGTAAGTGGACCAAGAAGCACTAAGGTGAAATATTTAGGTAGAGACACCGAATATGGCCCTTCGCGAACGGCAGACATCGGCTACGGTTGGAAGTCGATCCGTTCCTCGTTCGGCGCGTGCACACTCCGAACGGACGATATCGCAGGAGATTGCTCACCAATGAGGGCTTCGGTGACCTTGGCCACGGTCGCCACTCGACCACTGGCCGGATCCACCAGGACGTCCTTCCCGACATGGAATCGCGGCGTGCGAAACACCATCAGCAGCGCCTTCCAGTGAGGCGGTGTCACAAAGCGCTCGCCGGCGTATTGACGAAGCTTGGCCCGGACCAGCGGATAGTATTTCGAGCTCATCGCCGGGAAAAGATGGTGCTCGGCGTGATGGCTGAAGTTGAAATGGATCAGGTCCAGCCACGGATGGGTGGTGACCCCCATGGAAGTGGCCAGTTGATCCTCATCGTCGACCAATGGATTGAGGAAATGGTTGGTGGCGGTGTAAGACATGACGATGGTGCTGGCAACCAGCATCGGAATGACGATGACGAGAAGCGATGACCAAAGGCCGAGCTGGAATGCAAGCCAGCACCAGAAGGCGGCCATCGCCGCGCTCTCGGCCGCGGCACGCCTTCGGTTGAGCGATTCGAATCCTTGGCAGCGCCGCGACTGTCGCCACAGGATCAATTGGGGCACCAGCGCAGCCGAAATTGGCAGATACAACAGGCTCAGCCACCTCCCCGACCCCGGGGTCATAGCGGCCACGAAACGCACGACTGCCGATTCGTGATAGGAATCCACCGAATCGAAGTTGTCCGGGTCATCGGCCGCACGGTTGGTGTGCTGGTGGTGCACCCTGTTGTGCCACACCCGCCAGAGCGCCGGCGAGAGCATGAAGATCGCGAAGGCCCCCCACATCAACAGCTCTTGCAGCGTTCGCGAGCGCACGACTGCCCCGTGAGCGGCCTCATGACCGATAAGGACGAGGCTGCCGTAGGCAGCGCCGCAGAGTACGGACAGAAGCACGGCCGCGAATGCCGGCATGGGCGCGACCACAAGCAGGGTGCTCCCGATGGCGATTGCGCTCGCGATAGCCAGCGCAGCTACGGCCCGTACGGGCCTTGGCGCGAAAGCTTCTTGGGGAAGCTCCCGGAAGATCCGCCGGCGAATCGCCGCTGTCTCGGCCGCTCCCGCTTCGTTCCGGTCGGCGGCGCACAGGTCCCGAGCGTCAATCATCTGAGTATTCGCGATGCAGAACGCGATCCGGCACTTCTCACACGCTTAGGAGTTGGCGCCGAAGTCCTGAGCCTGCGCACCAGCGAGGGCCTCCGTGACCCTGGCAACCGCCGCGACTCGACCGCTGGCCGGATCCACCAGGACGTCCTTCCCGACATGGAATCGCGGCGTGCGAAACACCATCAGCAGCGCCTTCCAGTGAGGCGGTGTCACAAAGCGCTCGCCGGCGTATTGGCGAAGCTTGGCCCGGACCAGCGGATAGTATTTCGAGCTCATCGCCGGAAAGAGATGGTGCTCGGCGTGATGGCTGAAGTTGAAATGGATGAGGTCCAGCCATGGATGGGTGGTGACCCCCATGGAAGTGGCCAGTTGATCCTCATCGTCGACCAACGGGTTGAGGAAATGGTTGGTGACGGTGTTGGACATGACGACGGTGTTGGCCACCAGCATCGGAATGACGATGACGAGAAGCGATGACCAAAGGCCGAGTTGGAATCCAAGGCAGCACCAGAAGGCGGCCATTGCCCCGCTCTCGGCCGCGGCGCGCCTTCGGTTGAGCGATTCGAATCCCTGGCAGCGACGCGACTGTCGCCACAGGATCGCCTGGCACACGATCGTAAACCACGTTGGCAGATAGAATAGGCTCAGCCAGCGTCCAGAGCCCGGCGTCAGAGCGGCCACCAAGCGCACCGCTGCGGATTCGTAGTAGGAATCGAGCGAATCGAAGTTGTCCGGGTCATGGGTCGCACGGTTGGTGTGCTGGTGGTGCACCTTGTTGTGCCACACCCGCCAGAGTGCCGGGGACAGCATGAAAATCGCGAAGGCCGCCCACATCAGCAGATCCTGCATCGTTCGCGAACGCACGATTGCCCCGTGACCGGCCTCATGACCGAGAAAAAAGAGACTGCCATAGGCGCAGCCGCAGAGAACAGACAGGAGCACGGCTGCGAATGCCGGCATGGGCGCGAGAACGAGTACGGCGCTCCCAATGGCGATTGCGCTCGCGATAGCCAGCGCAGTCACCGCCCGTATGGGCTGTGGCGCGAAGGCCTTGCGGGGGAGCTCACCCCGGATCTGCTGGCGAATTGCCGCAGTCTGGGCCGCTCCCGCATCGTTGCGCTCGGCGGCGTTCAGATATTGCGCGTCAGTCATTTGACGATGGAATCCAATCGCGGTGCAGAAAACGTTACGGGCCCGTCAATCGCCAGGTGTGGTCAATGCGAGGGGGACGGCAACTCGCTCGCGTCTCCCACTCTTTGACTCTGGCGCCTCGTGTGCCCCTGCCGGGGCGCGGGCCCGAGGCTCCGGTGACTAAAGCTTTCTGACTAACGCCTTGTCATTGGGGCAAGCTGTCGGTGATATCGTAGCGGTCCACGAGTTGCCATAGAGATACAGCCGCTACTACGACGCCGGCAACCACGGTGCTCGTCACCATGTCGCGTTGTGTCTCAAAGCCGAGGACCCAGGGCGAGGCGACCGTCCACAAGCCCACGATGAGCATACCAACTACGGTTTTGATGTTCGGCGGGTCCGAGCGCTCCGTCGTCAAGTAGATATCCGCGATCGCAAGCAAGGTCGCGGCAAGACCCGCTACCACCGCGTTGTAGAACATCCGCGACGGCTCCTCGGCGTGACCCAGCGCCCACGGCGATGCCGCGAGCCAAATGCCTGCAATCAAAGTTACCCAATTTTTCCATTGCTTCTTGCTCATATGCATGCTCCTTTTACATCACCAAAAACAAGTCAATCATGGTTTCAAATCAGCTCGGCAGGCCCTGCAGTGCGTCCGCAGTGATTTCCTCCAGCCGGCGTCGCCGAGTCTCGATACCGAAAAGAGCCGTTGCTAGCACAGCCATCATCAGGGGAATTGCTCCCATCAGAGCGACTGCGGTGATAGACGGCACCGCAATCCCAAACGCAACCAAAGCGATGATCAGTACACCGCCGGCCTTGCTTGCGCCGGCGGCAAAGCCCGTTCCTCTGGCTCGGATGCGCGTGGGGTAGATCTCCGAGCTGTAGACGGAGAGCACCGCCACCAGCGAATTGATTCCCCAGATCGGCACGACGAGCAGCGCATAGAGCACCCCCCGGCTTTGCACGATTTCATTTCCCGCGAGCACGAATCCAAACAGTGCCGCCGCGGTGACCGTCGCAAGTAGCAGGACGGTTTTCTTGGCGCTCCAGAAGCCGTACATCCAAGCCACGAGGAACGTCAGCGGAAAACCGATCAGAGCGGCATTGCGGAGCATCGCGTCGGCTTCGGTGAAGCCGAGCACGCGAAGATTGGATGGAATCCAGAGATTGAAGCCGAAGAGCACCAGCCCTGATCCGATAGCTAAGCAGCCGACGACCAGCGTCAGGCGAAGGATTTCCGGGCTCATCAACTGGCCCCACTGGTTTCTCGCGCTTGCGTCGATGTCGGGTTCGGAATTCGCTTCCTCGACGATTACCGCCCCGTAGCGCGCCATCACAGCGCGAGCCTCAGCTTCGCGTCCCTTCGCCAGCAGAAAACGGGCCGACTCGGGAATCCAGCGGTTGAGCAGAATGAACAGCACCCCGGTGGGGGCGCCGATCAGCCACATGATGCGCCAGCCATAAAGAGGTATGAGCTCTGCAGCCAGCCAACTGGTGAGAATGTACGCTCCGGCAACGTCCGACCCGATCAACACCATCAGCCAGCTGCGATGCCGCGCTGGAATGGTTTCGGCCATCAACGCGTGAGCGATCGGCAGCATCCCCCCGACTCCCACACCCATGATGAAGCACATCACCATGTTCCAGACAAAGCTGGGCATCGCACCGCAGATGGAAGTGGCAATGAAAATGATCCCCGAAAATAGAATCGAGGCTCGCCGCCCGATCAGGTCGCCTAACCATCCCCAGAGCAAAGACCCCAGAACGGTTCCCATGATGGCGACCAGCGGAAAGTACGCGACCGGCACGGACCCGGTCGGATTCAATGAAGACTCGAGACCGTATTCGTGCGTCATTCCCGGCAGCACAAAGGCAATCGTCGTCGGCTTCATGACGTCGATCGTTATACCGAGCGCCATCACCACGAGCAGACCGACATGCGTCCTGGTGATGGGCGCGTCATCGAGGGCCTTGATCCGGACCTGTGATGCGGTGCCGGGGTTCGCCGCCGTCGAGCGCGGGTACAAGCCGTAAAAACTGGCGGCGATGCCCACGATGATGGCTGCCATTCCCAGAATCATGGGCGTGTCCATCGGCATCCCGGCGAGGCGATAACCCATGTCCTTCGCCATTAGGTACATCGGTAGGTGCGCGATCACCCCAAGGGTGACTGCGATCGCCCCGAACCAGAATGCTCCGGGATGAGAAAAGGTCACGCCTGCCACCGTGGTGGCGCCTAAACGCTGCTGTGCGTTCATGGCTATAGGGTTGGAATCCGACAGGGCCGGCAGCGGGCGCCGCCCTCACCGCGCGCCTTGCGCCATACCGTCCGCACGCCCGCCAGGCGCGGCGCCTCGTGTCCGGTCATCCGGAAGGGCGCGGACTGTTTCTGCCCCGGGCCGGGTACTCTGCGAACGGGAGGGGCGATCACTAAGGAAGACTTTTAGGCGAGTCAGCAGGCCTATCAGCGGAAGAATCGGCGCCAGCATGAGAAACACGTAAACTTGACTCATGCGGTTGTCATCGTACCGGCGAAACGTCGCGAATATCCTGTCATGATGCTCGGGATCGTTCAGCCAAAACTGACAGCCGTTCCATGGGGCGGTCACCGCTTGCCACCACCGCCGCGGACTTGAGAGGAACAACGGCCAGAACTTCGGATAACAGCCGATCAACTTGGCGAGTTGATCGGAATAGAGAAAATGATCCACGAGGCCCCCGATTCGCAGGGATGTGTGGCGAAAATGATGATTCCAGAACCTGGCATCCCGCTCGATAGTCGCTCTTCGTTCAAGCGGCTCCGGAAGGCGACACGCCCCGGAGAACACCTTCGCGACGTATCGGCTCTGTAACTCTGCGATACCGGGAATCGACCCGACGATCGGGCGAACGAATCCAACGAAGGCGAGCGAGGGATCCTCGTTGTGGAAGATGTACTTGAACCAGCTGCGTGGATCTGTATCGGGTGTGATGCCATCATCGAAAAACGGGAAGCGGATGTTGTATCCGGAGCACGCGATGATGTAGTCGGCATCGATGGACGTTCCGTCGGTAAAGCGCACGGTCGTCCCGATGCACGAAGCTATATCCCGCTTCGGTACGATCTGTCCGGACTTCACGCGCGGAAGGACATCCGCGCTCTTGTTCAAGAACGACCGGTTATAGGGGGCCGCAGTTCTCCACGCCTCTTGGCCGTGCCCGTTAAATCCAAAGGCAAATTCCAGGTACTGCCAAATGAATGGTGAATATTGATGCGTTGGAGACAAGAGCAGGCGCAATCGAGACGAGGTGTGATCCAGGATTTTCGGCCGGGGGCTTGAAAACGGCGGCAGCCGATCGATAATCTTCGGCACGAACCACTGCCCATTCGGAATGCAGAAATAGACGGGGGACGTCACCTGGCTCGCTTCACATGCAATATCGCTCGCACTCTCACCCCCTCCCCACACGACGATCTTCTTGCCGGCCAATTCAGATGAAATTTCCTTGACGGCGGCGCTATGCACCAGGGTTCCCGTATAGCCGCCAAAGCGCTCGTCGCAGCGAACGTCATTGGGGTGCTGATGCACGCCGGAGGAGACGATCACGCTCGAGGCGAACCATTGGTTTCCGTCGGAGGTCGTAATCTGCCAGCGGTCCCCGCGTTTCGAGAGCCGCGTCACGCGCTCGCCCAAACGGATATGGTCGGCAAGTGAACACTGCGCGCAATAGGCCTCGAGGTAGGCGTGAATCTGTGAGTGAGTCGGGAAGGAAGGGTAGTAGTCAGGCATCGGAAAGTCCGACATTTCCGTCAAGCACCGTGAAGAGGTCGTGCGCGTGCTCTTCATTACCCCGCCGTGCTCCGGATCGTCGGCGTAGGCCCACACGCCGCCGAGTTTGTCTCGCCCCTCCAGCACGATTGTCCGGAGGCCCTCGGCAACGCAGTATTTGCAGGCGAGTAGCCCGGACCATCCGGCACCGATGACTATCACGTCGTAGGCTTGGTTTCGTGTTTCTGCGGCAACGTCGCGTTGAGCCGCGTCGGTTTGGTCTTGCTTGCTTACCAGTAGCATTGAGATTACCTCCTTCGGGTTCCGCCGCGAGGCGGAAACTGTTCAATCGCGTGCGTCACCTGCAATCTACTCGGTGACGAAAACGGGAGGTATCCGCGGATGTCCGATTCTTTCGCGGGACTATCGCGCGAGAATGCTAAGGGTGCTGTCTTACAGTGATGTCGCTCGCGGTCTCACAGAAACGCGGTCGCGCACGGGGGGGGTCAGTCGACGATCCCGTGCTTGATCGCGTAACGCATGATCTCGGGGGTGGTCCGCAGATTCAGCTTCCGGAGGATGCGGGTTCGATAGGTGCTTACAGTCTTTACGCTCAGGTGGAGTTTCTCGGCGATCTCCGAGGCGCGCTTTCCGGACGCGAGCAGGCGCATGATTTCGAACTCGCGGTCCGACAGGCCGTGGTGCGGCGGGGCTTCGGCCGGTCGGCCCAGGTCGGCGGCCAGGGTCTCGCCAACCGACGGGCTGATGTAGTGTCCACCCCGAAGGATGCGCCGGATAGCGGTGAGAAGTTCTTCTGGCGCACTCTCCTTCGTTAAGTATCCGGACGCTCCGGCCCTGAGTACGCGCACGGCGTACTGATCCGCCGGATGCACGCTGAGCACGAGGACCGGAAGGTTCGGGCGCTCGTGTCTGAGCTCCTTCAACAGATCGAGGCCGCTCCGGCCGGGCATTGTGATGTCGAGCACGGCGACATCCCACGGCTGCTTACGGGCGAGTTCCAGAGCCTCGTTGGCGCTGGCGGCTTCGCCGATCGAGACGGGGGCGCGCTCCTCTTCCAGGATTTCCCTGAGCCCTTTTCGCACAATCGGGTGATCGTCGCAGATTAGAATCCGCATAGCCCTATCCCCGGTCATTCCCGCAGTGGAATTTCGACCCTCACCGTGGTGCCCCGGCCGGGCGTCCCGTGGATCATAACCTCGCCGCCGAAGGCGCGGGCGCGCTCACGCATGCCCAGGAGCCCGAGCGATTTGCCTCCGGTGATGGCGGCCTGCGTGATGCCGACACCATTGTCCCGGGCCTCGAGGACCACGTGATCCTTGGTCTTGGCGAGAATGACCCGCGCTACCGTCGCGCGCGCATGGCGTGCGACGTTGGTCAACGCCTCCTGACAGATGCGAAAAAGCGCAATTCGCAGATCCGGCCCCAGGTCGAGGCGCTCTCGGGGCGCGCTGAACGTGCACTTGATGCGCATGCGTTTGGAGAACTTCTCGGCATGCCACTCCAGTGCGGCGACAAGGCCCATGTCGTCCAAGATCGCGGGCCGGAGCTCGCTGGAAATCCGGCGCACGTTGTGGATCGTCTCGTCGACGAGCGCACCCAGGGTGGTGACCTTGCCCGATACGTCCCCCGGTACGCCGCGGAGTCGCTGTGCGAGCCGGCTGAGTTCGAACTTCAGGCCCGTCAACGCCTGGCCCAGTTCGTCGTGGATCTCCTGGGCGATGCGAGCCTGCTCCTGCTCGCGTACAGACTGAAGATGCGCGGAGAGCGCCTGGAGGTGGTGGTACGCGGCCTGCAGCTCGGCGGTGCGCTCGGCCACGCGCCGCTCCAGATTTTCGTTCACTCGCCGCGCCTCTTCTTCCGCGCGCTTGCGTTCGGTGATGTCGAGGGCCATGACCATTCCCATGGGGATTTCACCGTTCGGCCCGGGAATCGGGAGGGTATTGACGAAATAGGTTCGGCCACGCGATGGGACCTCGGCGGTCGCCGACCGACCGCCGAGCGCCGCGCGACAGAGCGGCTCGAGTCTTTGCCAAGTCGCGGCCGGGAGAACGTCCCGGATGGTCTTGCCCACCAGGACTTCCTTGGCGACACCTGCCGCATCGAGCACCCCGCCCCCGTCGATCATGATGTAGCGCAAGTCCCGATCGAAAAGCCCCACGGCGCCGCTGGGGATATTGCTGGCCACTGTCCGATACAGGTACTCGCTTCGGCGCAGGGCCTCCAGGGCGCGTTGCCTGTCCGTCATGTCGATCCCTTGGACAAGGCGCGCGCGCGTCCCCTCCAGCCGGATCTCCTGCGTGACGGTCTCCACCTCGACGATCGTGCCGTCTTTCTTCCGGTGCCGCCACACGCCGGCATCGACGGGTTCGGGGCCCCTTGTCGAGACAATTTCCAGGAGACGTGGAACATCCTCCGCGGGATGAAGGTCCACAATCGTCAAATTGAGGAACTCTTCGCGGGAATAGCCGTAGCTTCGAAGGGCCGCGTCATTCACCGCCAGGATTCGCAATGTCTCTGCGTCGTACAGCCACGCGGGGTTCGGGTTCTTGTCAAACAGCACCCGATACGTTTGGTCGGATCGGCGCAGCACGTCCTCTAGCGCTTTCTGCTCCGTCAGGTCTTTCAGCACTGCAAACCTCCCACTGACTGTTCCGCGCGCGCGCACATATCGCGCACCTACCCGTTGTGACAGGTTCTGCGCCAGACGGTTTCCTCCCGAATGCTCAGCCTCGGGTTGCATACTCAGAATGCTCAGAATTCATCACTGTCGGGACGCCGCGCAACGTCGGCGCCCCTCTCCTTGCATCTTAGCGGAGACGCGCCCCGCCGCGAGCCCTCGACGTGTAGGACAGAGTCTGAATATTTGGCCGCAGACCGGCGCTCCGGCCTGTCCTCTTTTGTCCTATGCGTTTCCTGCCAATTTAGCTTCGACGTGCGACACCCTGGCCTAGGTGAAAAATGGTGGGGATGCACACGGGTGACCGCACAGCCGCTTATCAAGTGACAGCGCCCCGGAGAGCATTGGCCGCAAAAGGCGGCAGGCGCGTCGACACTGCTGCCGATCGCGTCTGGCTGCGCGTCCGGCGGCGCGGTAAAATGTTCGCAGCATGCTCGATGCGCGCCGAGGCATCGACACTTTCTTTGTCACGAGGGGGAAGTATCCTGAATACCGATACCGCATATGGTGCAGACCATGCGGAACATGACGCGGCAATCGATCTGAAGGAACTCGTCGTAGGATTGCGATGGGATCCGATGGAGAACGGCAGACCCGCATTCGATCCGCCGGTGGACCTCGATGTTTCCTGCGTGTTGTTTGACGAGAGCGGTAAGGTCGTAGAAATCGTTCATCCCGGGCGGCCGCGCAACGCCAATAACAGCGTGATCCATACGGGAGACTCGACCACCGGAGCAGGCAAATGGGATGACGAGAGTATTTTCGTCTTCCCGGAAGCGGTGCCCGCGCCGGTGTCCTCGTTGACCTTTGTCGTAGCCACCGTAAACGGCGGCAGCTTCGACTCTATCCCACGGGCGTCCTGCCACGTGAGCGACCGGGTAACAGAAAGTGAACGATTGCGAGTCGAGCTGAATGATGTCGCTCCCGGCAGCGTGCATTGCGTAGCCACGCTGTACCGCTGCGGGTCCGGCTGGAAAATCCACTCGGGCGCGCGGAATCCGGAAGCCCAGACTCGGATCAAGGCCGAAATATTGCCGTTGATTTCAGGCGCTAAGAAACAAGGCCGCTGATCGGGAGGACTTGCTCACGCAAGTCCCCTACCCTCCCACCGGAGCGAAGGACGCGATCAAGTCCATGACTTCCCGGGTCGGATTCAGGAACACGCATCCCGAGCGGTGAGCGTGGCTGCCATCGGCAAGTACGACAGGCATCGAATAGCGAACCTCGAGGTCGACGACTATCGAGGTCTTGTCGTGGCGCTGGACGCGGCAGCCCTTCAGCACCGTCCCCGGCTCGAGGGTGATATCCGAGGGATAAACCAAGAAGCCGATCCCGCCATGGGCGATGTCTATGATCTTGCCTTCGAACGGAGCAAAACCCTGCGCATCGGCGATACAGCTCATTGCCTGAATAGGCGGTACCAAGGTACGCGGTTCCCCGCGCCGCTGTTGCCTGACTAAGACCTCGGGGAAATTGAGCCGGATCGCCGCTTCTCCCGCCAGGGTCGTCCGCTGCGGGTCTGCTGCGGCAAATTCAATGCGCCAGCCGCTGAATTCGCAAACGAAATTGAGGCGCGAGCGCGAAAGCAAGACCGAGTTGCGAGTCTCGCCCTCAGGGGCCGCGATCACAATGTAGTGCCTGTCGGGATCGATGAACAGGAGCTGCGAGGAAAACTCCAAATCGTTGCTGCCGAGAGTGGTAGAAATCGATTTCGCTTGCGCATGCAACGAAGCCAGTATGCGGGCAATTTCCTCTGTGTTGCGCGACATCAGTCCTGCAGGTGAATTGTGCGTTACCATAATTGATAGGATCGCCTAGCTGTTATTATTTTCCGGCTGCGCCGTTCGCGCAGAGCCAGACCGAACGTCCGAATAATCCGCTGTGGAACGTCATGCACCTTCAGCGCCTGCATCCCAAGAAGAACACTGCGACTGGTCCGCGCTGGAGCCTCGCAGCCGCGCGCTGCCTGGTTCTGCCTCCGGGCCAGCCGGCGCCACGAACCTGCCGCACCTCTTCGCGGCTGCGACTTCTGGCAATCTAGCGCTCTTCGCCTGTCTCGCCAAGGGGTTTTTTGACAATCCCGAGATGAAAGTGGAATCCCAATTCACGCCCAATTTCGAGCGGCAGCACTGCGGGCTGCTGCGGGCAAGGCCAAAGTCGCAATTAACAAGGGCAGAAACCCATGGATCTCAATTTGAAAGGCAGAGCGGTCTTGATTACCGGAGGGAGCAAAGGCATCGGATTTGCCTGCGCCCACGCGTTCTTGGGGGAAGGTGCGCGCGTTGCGATCTCCTCGCGCGATCCGGCCAATCTCGATCGGGCGGCGAAGCAGCTTGCCGATTCCGGATACGAAGTGGCGACGTTTCCGGCGGATTTCATCGACCCGACAGCCGCCGTTCGCGTCGTGCGGGAGGCCGAGGCAGTGATCGGACCGATCGATATACTGGTGAATTCGGCCGGCGCGGCGAAGCGCGCCCCTCCCGAAGACCTGACTCCGGAGGTCTGGCGCGCCGCGATGGACGCCAAGTATTTCACTTACATTCACGCCATCGACGCTGTCATCAAGGGAATGCTCGCGCGCGGCCATGGCGTGATCGTCAACATCGTGGGCACCGGCGGCAAGGTAGCCACGCCGATGCATTTGACCGGCGGCGCTGCCAACGCCGCGCTCATGCTGGTATCGGCGGGGCTTGCGCATACCTGGGCGCGCCACGGTGTTCGCGTGAACGCCATCAATCCCGGCCACACGCACACTGAGCGAACTCAGGAATTGCTGGAACTCGAAGCGAGAATGTCCGGGCGGCCGGTCGCGGCGCTGCGCGAGGAAAACGCGCGGCGTATCCCGATTGGCCGCTACGCGCGCCCCGCGGAAATCGCCGACGCCGCCTTGTTCCTTGCCTCGGAACGATCGAGCTACATCACCGGCGCAATCCTGACCATGGACGGGGGGCTGAACCCGGTCGTCGTTTGACGCCGGGCTGACGCGCTCAGGGCTGCAAGGCGGATTGGTAGTCTTATCTCTTTCTTCAGTTGAGCTTGACGCCGGAGGCCTTGATCAGGCGCCCCCAGGTTGCGAGGTCGGCTTTGATCTGCGCGGCGAATTCCTCCGGCGTGTTGGCGATCGGCTCGATTCCATCGCGGATCAGCCGCTCCTGGAAATCCGCTCGCTTCACTATCGTCAGCACATCGGCGTGGATCTTGTTGATGATATCCCGCGGCAGGCCCGACGGGCCGAGAAAGCCGTACCATGCGAGGATGTTGTAGCCGGGAAATTCCTCGGCGATTGCGGGCACATCGGGCAGCATCTTGATGCGCGTCTTGCTGGTGGTGCCCATGCCCTTCAATTTGCCGCTGCGGATGATCTGAATCGAGGCGGTGGCGCCACCGAAGATCATCGGCACCTGCCCGGCGAGCACGTCGGCCAAGCCCTGGCCGAAGCCTTTGTACGGGATATGGATCATATCGAGGCCCCCTGCCATGGTGCGGATCAGCTCCATGGAGAGCTGTTGCTGGCTGCCATTGCCAGAGGAGGCAAAGCTACCTTGCCTTTCTGCGCGCGGATCCAAGCGATCAGTTCCTTGAGGTTGGCGGCAGGCACCGAGGGGTGCACCATCAGCACGAACCCGCCCTGCGCCACGTTGCTGATCGGCGCGAGATCCTTTATCGGATCGTAGGGCAGCTTCGACATGAGGTTGGGCACTATCGTGATCGGCGCATCCGAGGCGAACAACAGCGTATAGCCGTCGGGTGCCGCCCTGGCGACCAGCTCGGTGCCGATGGTGCCCGAGGCCCCGGTGCGGTTCTCCACCACCACTGACTGGTTCCATAGTTTGCCGAGCTCGGCCGACATGATGCGGCCGTAGATATCCGGCGTGCCGCCGGGCGGATACTGCACGACCACGCGCACCGGTTTGTTCGGATAGCCCTGCGAAAACGCCGCCGGTGCGGCGCCGGCCAATGGGAACATGACGAGCAATGCGATCCACATCCGAATATTTCTCATCGACTCCTCCTTCGATGCGTGTTCGACGGTCACCCGAAACTTGGAGTATAGGGCCCCAAAACGGCGAAGGCTATCGCGCACCGCGGCACGTGATGCGACGGAACATCCCTGGCGGTGCGCATGAACGCCATCAACCGCGGACATGCGCACACCGATCGGATACAGGAATTGCCTGGCGGAACCCGATCGCCGTTTGATATAGCGCAGGACATTCGGACTGGTCGGGGCTAGCATTGAAGCGGTCGTTCCAGCACGCAGCGACTCGATCCGGGCGAACCGCGCGCCGGGAGCTTGTAGGCAGCGCGCATGGCGCTGCCGGCGAGCAATAAGAAGCCGAAATGTTCAGTACACAGGGGGATCACATGCAACAGACAGTCGCGTCCGTTTTTCGGCGGTTTGCGTTTGCGGCGTTTCTCGGATTGTGGCTGCTGGCAAGCGGCTCTGTCGTAGCCGCCGCGCCTGCGGTTCCACCGACAAAGAAAGTTCAGGATATCGCCGCATGGGATCCCTATGGCCTGGGTGGGAGCACCCTGTCCAACGTCCTCCTCGCCAACAACAGCTTTTCCGGGAAACTGCATGTGGAGAATATTCCAGATGAGATTCTTCCCGACGTTATCGGTTTCAAATCGGACGGCCAGCGCCTGTACAACCTTGCCTTGATCTATCCGGGCAAGGCCCTAGTATCGCTTGTTCCTGCACTGAGAGGCACCGCGGTCGCCGACGCCGAGTTGCCGCAATTGGTCGTGCTGTTGGCGCCGGCGGCGAACGCCGGCGCAAGTATCCAACTTCCCGTCCAGGTCGGAACCGTTAAGATGCCCTTCGACGCTGGAACGACAATGAGACTCGATGCGGGCGCGAATATCCTCGCGCGCGCCAACTTCGGCGGACAGACAGCGGCGCTGCTGAACATGGTGGGCGCCCCGTCACGGGACCTTACCTTGTCGGGAAAGATTGACCCGCGCATGCTGAGCGGAGCAGGTTTGAAGAACGCCCCGCAGAACGAACTGATCAATGCAATCGACCTGCGGGTGGCATTGAGAGCGCCTTCGCTTCAGCGCAAGCCGGCTTATCTGGTCTTTGGCGATAGCGCGCTGGTGATGAAGGGCATATCCGGCAAGATAGCCTCGGGCATCGCTACCAGCCTGTCGGTGAATGTCGGCAGCGGGGTGCGCTTCGACAGCGTGACCATCAACCGCGACCCGGTGAAGCGCCTGGTGTCCATCGCGAGCAGCAGCATCAATCCCGGCGCCAAGTTCCTCTCGCTGCCCGTCGATGGAGCCGCAATCACGGACGTGGTCCTCAACGGGCTCATCGACGAGCAAGCGCCTGCGAACGACAGATACACGCTGGATGGACACTATGCGGTGGGCGGCAGCACGCCGAGGGAATTTACCGCTGCTTTGTCAGGGGGCACGCCCGCGCAGTACGCGGTGACGGTCCAAACCGATACCACGCTGGGCCAGTTGATGGGCTGGCCGGTCCCGGGCGTGGACGCCCTGGTGCTCAAGGATGTCGCCTTCGGCAACGACTACATCCTGGGGAATCTCACCCTCAAGGGCCTGAAGTTTACCGTCGCCCTGTTC
>JACQTO010000145.1 GCA_016210745.1 Betaproteobacteria bacterium | reverse complement strand
GTGGTGTTGCCCACCGCATCCAGCGGATCGGTGATGGCGCGCACCGAATCCGGGAGTTCGGCCATCTCGGCGATGCCGCCGGCGTTGTCGGTGATCGGCCCGTAGGCGTCCAGCGCGACGATGATCCCGGTCATCGACAGCATCGAGGTTGCGGCGATGGCGATGCCGTAGAGGCCCGCGAGCGTGTACGCGAGCATGATCGATGCGCACACCGCGATCACCGGCCACGCCGTTGCGCGCATCGACACGCCCAGGCCGGCGATGATGTTGGTTCCGTGGCCGGTGGTCGAGGCTTGCGCAATATGCCGAACCGGCGAATATTCGGTGGCGGTGTAGTACTCGGTGATCATCACCATCAACGCGGTCAGCACCAGTCCGATCCACGCCGCGCCGATGAGGTGCCACTGGCTGATCATCTGTTTGCCGCCGGCGAAGTCGAACGGCACGTCCTTCATCACGTCGCCCATGATCCAGGAGGTGATCGGGATGTACGCGATCGCAGCCAGCACGCCGGCGACGATGAGGCCGCGATAGAGCGCGCTCATGATCTTCCTGCCCGGAATGGCCTTGACGAACATGCATCCGACGATGGAGGCGATGATGGAGAAGCCGCCTATCGCGAGCGGATAGATGGCCGCAGCGTTCGATGCGGTCTTCACGATCAGCGTGCCCAGCAGCATGGTGGCGATGATGGTCACGGCGTAGGTCTCGAACAGGTCGGCGGCCATGCCGGCGCAGTCGCCGACGTTGTCGCCGACGTTATCGGCGATCACGGCCGGATTGCGCGGATCGTCTTCGGGAATGCCGGCCTCGACTTTGCCCACCAGGTCGGCGCCGACGTCGGCGCCCTTGGTGAATATACCGCCGCCGAGCCGGGCGAAGATCGATATCAGCGAACCGCCGAAGCCCAGCCCGACCAGCGGCTTGATGATCTCCGACTGCGCCATGCCCGCTGCCGCCGAACCCGACAGGAAGGCGTAGAAGCCGGCCACGCCCAGAAGTCCCAGGCCCACCACCAGCATGCCGGTGATGGCGCCGCCGCGGAAGGCGATCCTCAGCGCTTCATTGAGACCGGAGCGGGCGGCTTCGGCCGTGCGCACATTAGCGCGCACCGAGACGTTCATGCCGATATAGCCGGTGGCCCCGGAAAGTATCGCGCCGATTGCGAAACCCCAGGCCGTGGTCCAGCCGAGGGAAAAGCCGATCAGGAAAAACAGGATCACGCCGACGATGCCGATCGTCGTGTACTGGCGATTGAGGTAGGCCGTCGCCCCGGTCTGGATAGCGGCGGCGATTTCGCGCATGCGGTCGTTGCCGGTCGGTTGGGACAGGATCCACTGAATCGAAATCCCGCCATAGAGAATCGCGATCACCGCGCACGCGAGCGCAAACCACAGTCCAGATGACATGTTTCCTCCACTTAGTTCGAGCGGCCCTATTCGCTATGAGTATCGGGCCATCCCTGTCGTTAAGGCGGCGAATTTTAACAGAAAGTTCGCCCTGAACGGGTACGATTCCTCGCGCGGGGAGGGCCCGGGAGTGTAGCGAGCGCAATCGCAGCGATACCGCTGCGACGCAATCCTAAGCCGGACGAGCCGGAACCAAAGGAGATGTTATTGCCGTTTATCAATCTCCCCTTTTCGTGCAGTTGCTTGCAACTGCACGAAAAGGGGAGACGAATTTAGAAACCAAATCTTTGCTTCCTCGGCACGCCGTGCCCTCCCGCAGCTACAACGCGAAGCCGGACGAAAGCCTCTTCGGCACCGCCTGGTTCTTGAGCCGAGCATGCGCGGGCAGACCGTTCTTGTACGGTGGGAAATCCTCGCCTGCGATAAGCGGAGACAAATAGCGGCGGCATTTTTCGGTGATGTGGAAGCCATCCGCCGTGATGTAATCGCGCGGCATGTATTTTTCCTTGTTGGCCACATCCTTCAGGTCCGCCACCCCGATCGTCCAGCGGTAGGGTTTGTCGGACTTGCGCACGATGGTCGGCATCACCGAATTCTCTCCCTTGAGCGCAAGCGCCACGGCTGCCTTGCCGACGGCATAGGCCTGCGCCAAGTCGGTCTTGGAGGCGATGTGGCGCGCGGCGCGCTGCAGGTAATCGGCCACCGCCCAGTGATATTTCATTTTCAATCTCTCGCGCACCAGATTCGCGATGGTCGGCGCGACACCGCCGAGCTGCGCATGTCCGAAGGCGTCGCGCAGCCCCGTCTCCGACAGAAACTTGCCGTCCGCGCCCTTGATGCCTTCGGAGGCGCCGACCACGCAGTAGCCGCGCTTCTTCACGATCTGGTCCACCCGGGCAATGAACGTGTCCGGATCGAAGGCGATCTCCGGAAACAGCAGGATATGCGGCGCCTCGCCTTCGGCTTCGGCGGCCAGGCCGCACGCGGCGGTGATCCAGCCCGCGTGGCGGCCCATCACTTCGAGAACGAAAACCTTGGTCGAGGTGCTGGCCATGGACGCGACGTCGATGGCCGCTTCGCGAATGCTGCTCGCCACGTACTTCGCCACCGACCCGAACCCGGGGCAGCAATCGGTGATCGGCAGATCGTTGTCCACGGTCTTGGGAACGTGCACGCAGCTGATCGGGTAGCCCATCGATTCGGAGAGCTGGGAAATCTTGAGGCAGGTATCGGCCGAATCCCCGCCGCCGTTGTAGAAAAAATAGCCGATATCGTGCGCCTTGAACACTTCGATCAAACGCTCGTATTGGGCGCGGCTCGACTCCAGGTCCTTGAGCTTGTAGCGGCACGAACCGAACGCCGCCCCGGGGGTGTGGCGCAGCGCCGAGATCGAACGCGACCATTCGCGGCCGGTGTCGATCAGGTCCTCGGTGAGCACCCCTATGATGCCCTCGCGCGCGGCGAACACCGTGCCGATCTTGTCCTTGTGCTTTCGCGCCGTCAGGATCACGGCGGCGGCCGTCGCGTTGATGACCGCGGTCGGCCCGCCCGACTGCGCATACAGTGCGTTGCGCTTCTTCAAGGCTGTCTCCGCGCGAGTGCTAATTCAATGCCGCCAGGGCGCGGTCGCGGATCTGCTCGACCGTTCCCGTTCCGGAGATGCTGCGGTATTTCGGCGCGCGGGCATCGCCCGCTGCCGCCCATTTGTCGTAGAACGCGACCAGCGGCTGGGTCTGCAAATGGTAGACCTTCAGGCGCTGTTTCACGGTTTCTTCCTTGTCGTCATCGCGCTGAATGAGGGGTTCTCCGGTGAGGTCGTCCCTGCCCTCCGCCTTGGGCGGATTGAACTTGACGTGATAGGTGCGCCCGGAAGCCAGATGCACGCGCCGGCCGCTCATCCGGGCGATGATTTCCGCATCCGGCACCTGGATTTCCAGCACGTAGTCGAGGGCGACCCCGGAATCGCGCAGCGCCTCGGCCTGCGGTATGGTGCGCGGGAATCCGTCGAACAGATAGCCCTTGGCGCAATCGGGCTGCTTGAGCCGCTCCTTGACGAGGCCGATGATGATGTCGTCGGATACGAGCTGCCCCGAATCCATCACCTTCTTCGCCTGCAGGCCAAGCGGCGTTCCGGCCTTGACGGCAGCGCGCAGCATGTCTCCGGTCGATATCTGCGGGATTCCGAATTTGGTCGTGATGAAATTCGCTTGGGTTCCCTTACCGGCGCCAGGAGGCCCCAAAAGGATCAGTCGCATGACCTATCTCCCTGTAATTGAATCAATGGTTATCGGGCAATACGGCGTCGGTCGTAAATTCTTCGGCGCCGGGCGGTCCAAGAAGAACCCGTCTCATTTCTGCTCTCCCTGTAATTTCGGTTCAAGTTACTGCTTCACGCCTGCCTGGTCAAAAAGAGCCCTTACGCGCCGCAGATCTTCTTCGGTATCGACACCCGCCTGCGGCGCATCGTGACGCACCGCGACCGCGATCGCATAGCCGTGCCAGAGCGCGCGCAACTGCTCGAGCGCCTCGAATTGCTCCAGCGGCGAGTGCGCAAGACGCGGATAGATCTTCAGGAACCGCGCCCGGTAAGCGTAGATGCCTATGTGGCGGTAGCACGGCAACCCTCTAGGGATCGCAGCGCTCGATCGCGAGAACGCGTCTCTGGCCCAGGGAATGGGCGCACGCGAAAAATAGCGGGCCAGCCCCGCCGAATCGAGCACGACCTTTACCACGTTGGGATTGAACATCTCCGCCGCATCCTCGATCGGATGGCATGCGGTCGCGATGGCAACTTCCGCCGCATCCTCGAGCAGGCCGGCGACGGCGCGCACCAGTCCCGGCTCGATCAGCGGCTCGTCGCCCTGCACGTTCACGACAATGGCCTCGGGTTCCAGCGCGAGGCGCTCGACCGCCTCGGCGATGCGGTCGGTTCCGGAAGCGTGGTCGGCGCGGGTCATCATGGCGCCAAAGCCGTGCCGCTCGACCGTTTCGGCGATCGCGATGCTGTCGGTGGCCACCAGCACACGGTTCGCGCCGCTGTCGCGCGCGCGTTCGGCCACCCTGACCACCATCGGCCTTCCGGCAATGTCCGCCAGCACCTTGCCCGGCAAGCGGCTGGAGGCGTGGCGCGCCGGGATGATTACGGTGAAGGGCACGCGAGTCATGAGTGCTCGCGGCGTCTAGCTACTCGACCTCTTCGGTCGGGTCGAGTTTGCGCGCCTCATCTTCGAGCATGACCGGAATGTCGTCGCGAATCTGAAACGCCAGCCGGTCGGCCTTGCATATAAGCTCCTTTTCCGCCTTTCGGTAGACCAAAGGGCCCTTGCAAATGGGGCAGACCAGGATATCAAGCAGCCGGGAGTCCACTGAGCTTTTCCAAAATAAATTCGCCAAAGGCAGGAACGAGTTTCGCTTCGACGCGCAGCGCAGCCAGGTCGGTTCGACCCAATCGGGTGCATTTTACCGCATCCTTCTCGGTCATCAGCACCAGATCGCAATTCGGAAAATTCAAATCCGCTTCAGTGTAGCGATGGTGGTCCGGGAACGGATGGCACTGCGGCGCCAAACCGAGGCGAACAAGCTGTGCGAAAAAGCGCCGAGGCTCGCCGATGCCTGCGACTGCGTGCAAGCGCTTGGCTGCGACTTCGGAGGCCTCGATCGTGCGCGCCGGGTCATGAAGCAAATAGATCCCCCCTGGCTCGAGGCGCATGGCATAGGCACCCGCTCTTGCGCAGCCGCCACTGGTCGAGCGCGCCTCTGCCGGCTCGCCATTGATTACGAACGCATCGACCGGCCTGTCGGCCGGCTCGCCATTGATCACGAACGCGTCAACCGGCCTGTCGGCCGGCTCGCGTAAGGGCCCGGCCGGAAGCATGAGACCGTTGCCGATGCCGCGAGCGTCCTCGACGGCGATCTCGATGTCTCGCGCAAGAGCGTAATGTTGCAGTCCGTCGTCACACACGAGAACGTCGCAATCCGGATGCGCCGCCAGCAGCGCAGCGCCCGTGCGCGCCCGGTCGGCACCGGCCCATACCGGGCATGAGCAGCGCGCGGCGAGCAGCACCGGCTCGTCGCCCGCGAGCAAGGCGTCATCCTCCGCGCGCACCTCGCGCGGCGCGCTCGCAAGACCCCCGTAACCGCGCGCGAGCACGCCGGGCGTTCTGCCGGCCTCGGCCAGCATCCTGACCATCCAGATTACCAACGGGGTCTTGCCGGTACCGCCTACGGTCAAATTGCCGACGACGATGACCGGCACCGGCAGGCGCGTCGAAGCGATCAGGCCGGCACCGTACAAGAGACGCCGGAGCCAAACGGCGAACCGAAACACGAGGCTGAGGGGATATGCAAGCACCGAAACCGGCGTGAGGCGGTACCAGTGCCGCGCGATGAAATCCGGGCTCATGTCGGCGTCAGCCCGCTTCGATTAGCGCTACTTGGGCACCTGCTCCACCGCGAAAGCGACCTGACCGTAGCCGGCCTGGCGCGCCGCGTCCATCACCCGGATCACCGATTGGTGCGTGGCATTGTTATCGGCATTGATGACCACGACCGGGTCCTTGAGATCCGCACCGGCGCGGCGCAGTTCCTCCGCGAGCTGGGCAACGCTGCGAAACGCGACCGGCCTGCGATTGACCAGATACTGGCCCGAAGAACTGACGACGATGTTGATATCGTTGGGCCGTTCGAGAGATTTTTCGGCATCGGCGCTGGGAAGGTTTATCTGCAGCTCCGCAAATTTCGAGTAGGTCGTCGTGAGCATGAGGAAGATGATGATCACGAGCAGCACGTCGATCATCGGGATCAGATTGATCTCCGGATCGTCTTTCGGCTGGCCGCGGAAATTCATGCCGCCCGCTCAGGAGCGCTCCGGCGGCGGCTCGGAGTAGTCGAATCGCTCCCCGTGCACCACGTCCACCAGTTTGCTTGCCTGATGTTCCATTTCCACGACCAGGTGTTCGACTTTCCCGCGAAAATAACGGAAGAAGATCATGGCCGGAATGGCGATCACGAGACCGAATCCCGTGTTGTAGAGCGCTACCGAAATACCGTGCGCGAGCTGCTGCGGGTTGCTTCCCATGGGTCCCTGCGAGCCGAATATCTCTATCATCCCGACCACAGTGCCGAATAGCCCCATCAAGGGGCTGATGGTCGCTATGGTGCCGAGGGTGATCAGATAGCGCTCCAGATCGTGCGTCACCTCGCGACCGGCCTCCTCGATCGCTTCCTTCATCACATAGCGGGAACTCCTGACGTTGCGCAGGCCCGCGGCGAGCACCCGGCCGAGCGGCGAATCCCGGTCGAGACTGGCGAGCATTTCCCGCGTCACACCTTGCCTCTGATGAGCGGCGAGAACCTTCTCCAGCAGGCCCCGCGGGATGATCTTCTTCTTCCGTAGCATGACAAAACGCTCGATGATGAGCGCTACTGCGATGATGGAGGCGATGAGCAGAGGCCAGATCGGCCAGCCCGCAGCTTTAATGATCTCGAACAACAAACCCCCTTGTTCTTGGAATCCCCGACGCTATTCAACCGGCGCGTCACTTTAGCCTGCAAGCGCGCTTTCGGCAAGGCGACGTACCGAGAGGCGATAGGCAAGTCGCTCCATTCCGCGCTGATCGACGGGTCGGTATGATGGCCTCTCGCGCCTCGTCGACGCCGCTCGATCGATTGCGTTAGAGCGATCGAATCAGACTCGGCGCAAGGTCGCGAACAGGACGGTCCGTGGCGCTGAAAACATTCGTCGAATCCGCGCTGCCAAAACGATCAGGAAAGAACACCCTATTGTTTCCGCGCGTTGAATGTTTCGCCGCCGCAAGATGCCGCCATTCGATGGATGGGAGGAGAAGCGCTTCCAGTTATCCACATTTCCTGTGGATAAGTATGTGGTTAGTTGCGGGAAAGCTCAGCTAAGTCGAACAGGCACAAGGCTTTTTCTTGGCCTGATCATTTTTTGTACGAATCAAAAAGTTGATTTGCATCATATAGATACGCACCACTACGCCCTTGGACAGCGGTCCAGGGGCGTTCGCGCTGCAACAGCGGCCAATCGCTGTGGATAGGTTAGAATTTGACATGCTCGAAGAACCATATTTGGCGCGGGTTTCCACGGGCTCCCCAGGGGAAATCCTGAGCGTTTCGGCGCTCAACCGCAGCGTCCGCGATTTGCTCGAACACCGCTATCCATTGCTGTGGGTGGCGGGGGAAATCTCGAACCTGACCATCGCCAAGTCAGGCCACGCTTATTTCTCGCTCAAAGACGATCAGGCGCAGGTGCGCTGCGTGATGTTCCGCCATCGGCTGCAATATCTCGATTGGTCGCCGCGCGAGGGCATGATGGTCGAGGTGCAGGCGCTGGTCACGCTGTACGAACCGCGCGGCGATTTTCAACTCAATTTGGAGACGATGCGGCGCGCGGGCCGCGGTGCGCTCTTCGACGCCTATCTGCGCCTGCGCGATCGGCTGCAGAAGGAAGGCTTGTTCGATCAGGCGGCAAAGCGGCCGCTCCCGGCCTACCCTCGCGCCGTCGGCGTGCTGACTTCGCTTCAGGCCGCTGCGCTGCGCGATGTGCTTTCGACGCTGGCGCGGCGCAATCCCTCCATCGGCGTGGTCATCTACCCGGTTCCGGTACAGGGCGAGGGTGCTGCGGCGAAAATCGCGGCAACGATAGAGCTGGCCGGAGCGCGAGGCGATTGCGACGTCCTGTTGCTCGCGCGCGGCGGCGGATCGATAGAAGACCTGTGGGCCTTCAACGAGGAGATCGTGGCGCGGGCGATCCGCGCGAGTGCGCTTCCCGTGGTGACCGGCATCGGACACGAAACCGATTTCACTATTGCCGATTTCGCCGCCGACATGCGCGCCCACACACCGACGGCAGCGGCGGAACTGCTTAGCCCTGATCGGGCGGCGCTGCTGGCGCGGATCAGCTCGCTCGCGGCGTGGCTGCACCACCGGGCGCTGCGCGAGATCGAAACGCGCATGCAGTTGCTCGACCATCTTGCCAGGCGCCTGGAGCATCCCGCAGAGCGGCTGCGGATGCAACGCGAGGCGCTCGCCCAACTCAAGCGCCGGCTGTCGCGGTCGATGACGCATGCGCTGGAGGATCGCGGGCGGCCCTTGGAGGCGCTTGCCCACCGCGGCCGCATGCAGCTGCCGCGCGTGGCCGAACTCCAGCGGCTGATTTCGGCGCTTGCGCTGCGCTTGAAAGCGGGCGCGCATGCGCTGCTCGAACGCGCCGCCACGCGCATCGGCGCGATCGAGTCCAGTCTCGACCATCTCGATCCGCTACGCGTGCTCGAGCGCGGCTACAGCGTGGTATCGCGCGCCGACGGCAGTTTCGTTCGCGAGGGTGCCTCGCTGGCAATCGGTGAGACGCTATCGCTGCGATTTGCCCGCGGCGGCGCAAAAGCGCGCGTTGAATCGAAGGATTCCTGAGCGCACCTGCCTGCGGCCTGCTGCTGCGTTTGTCAGTTCCGGCCGCCGGTGTTGCACGCCCCCCTCTTTAGGCTGAAAATGGGTCCCCGGCCAGGCTTGGCCGCTTCTCGGGAGATCAAAGCTATGAACAATCCGCTCGACTCACTGTGGGGGACGATCATCCTTGGTTTGATCCTCACCCTCATCCTGCATTTTGTCGTCAAAATCGGACTGGGAGCTTGACATGGACTGGGTTCCCGCACTTTCCCGTTGGATCCACTTCCTCGCCGGGGTCATGTGGGTCGGGCTGCTCTATTACTTCAACTTCGTCGGCGCCCAGGCGGCCAAGGCCGCCGCGGCCGATGGAACAGGCGCCGGCATCGCCAAGCACGTTCAGCCCCGCGCGTTGCTTTACTTTCGCTGGGCCGCGGTGGTGACTTGGCTCGCCGGGGCGTCGCTGCTCGGCGCAAACTTCGGCGCCGCATTCATGCTGCAGAAGTCGCACATGGTGATCGGCGTCGGCGCATGGCTGGGAACCATCATGCTTCTCAACGTGTGGGGACTGATCTGGCCCAATCAGAAAAAGATCCTTGGCATTGTGCCGGCAACCGACGAGGAGAAGAACAAGGCGCGGCGCGTTGCCTTCCTCACCTCGCGGGTCAATACCATGCTCTCGATACCGATGCTGTATTTCATGGCAGCGGGCGGTCATTCGCAGATTTTCTTCGGCGGCTGATCGCGATCCACCGGAAGCAGAAAAGCCCGCGGGCTGTCCGCGGGCTTTTTTGTTTTCGCCTTCGGCTGCGCTCGCCGGTAATCTGGCCGAAGTGATCTGGGCGCTGGCGGAACAGGTGCGTTTATCGGATAATTCACACCGTTGGATGGCACCCCGGTGGCGCGCGACGAACGCGCGCTCATCATCGAAGGCCACCGGTTCCAAACCACCGATGTGCACGCGGTTTCCGTTCCGGCAGCGGCGCGTCACGACCTTACCAACTGCGCACAGAATTTCTCTTACCCTACGATGGAGCTGGCATGAACGCGACTTCCAAAATCAAGATTCCTCGCGACGGCACGAAGATCGACCCGTCCAAACCGATGCCCAACAACCCGATCATTCCCTACATCGAAGGCGACGGCATCGGCATCGACATATCCCCCGTCATGATCAAAGTGATCGATGCCGCCGTGAACAAGGCCTACAAAGGCAGCAAGAAGATCCACTGGATGGAGATTTACGCGGGCGAAAAGGCCACGCGGGTGTATGGCGAAAACGTCTGGATGCCCGAAGAGACCTTGGCGGCGGTCAAGGAGTACTCGGTGTCGATCAAGGGCCCACTTACGACGCCGGTCGGCGGCGGCATCCGCTCTCTGAACGTCGCACTGCGCCAGGAACTCGATCTCTATGTCTGCCTGCGCCCGGTGCGCTATTTCAAAGGCGTGCCTTCGCCGCTCAAGGAGCCCGAGAAGACCGACATGGTCATTTTCCGCGAGAACTCGGAGGACATCTACGCCGGCATCGAGTGGGCCGCCGAAACGGATAAGGCGAGAAAGATCATCAAGTTCCTGCAGGAGGAGATGGGGGTGACGAAGATCCGCTTCCCCAATACCTCCGCCATCGGAATCAAACCCGTATCGCGCGAAGGCACCGAGCGTCTGGTGCGCAAAGCCATCGAATACGCGATCAAGAACAAGCGCAAATCGGTAACCCTCGTGCACAAAGGCAACATCCAGAAATTCACTGAGGGCGGATTCCGCGACTGGGGCTATGCGCTGGCGCAGCGGGAGTTTGGCGGCAAGCCGATCGACGGCGGGCCGTGGCTGAAACTGCCGCAAGGCATCATCATCAAAGACTTCATTATGGACGCGTTCCTGCAGCAGATCCTGCTGCGACCGGCCGAGTACGACGTGATCGCGACGCTGAATCTGAACGGCGATTACGCCTCGGACGCGTTGGCGGCACAGGTCGGCGGCATCGGCATCGCCCCGGGGGCCAACATGTCCGATACGGTGGCGAACTTCGAGGCGACCC